>JBDNFQ010000093.1:0-15981 GCA_041689715.1 Bacteroidia bacterium | reverse complement strand
CTTCTATATTATCTGGCGAAAAGTGACTTCTAATAGTGGTCATATAAATATGCACTTCATTCCCTTTTCTTACCACTTTAGTCTCCGAATCCTTCTTAGCTGCATATGGATGTTTATTCTCCTCTAAGCTGTATATTTTTTGAGAACGTTCCTTGATTAGATCAGCTCGCATAGCAGCTGCGTAGTGAGGCTCCCCGTGTGTCGGAAAATCTAGTATCAATTCCATTTTATCTCCAGAAATGTCATATAACTGAGCACTGTGCTCTAGCTCTGGCCCTGTAGGTAAATAACGGTCTTTGGTTATTTTATTCATTGCAAACATGTATTTACCTTGTGGTTTTCTAGAGTTTCCTCCAGGTATAGTCAAGTGACCTACAGAGTAATAAGTTGGTTTTCTATCTATCACTTCCCAAGTACCTAATTTCCATTTTACTACCTCCGAAGAGATAAAGAATGAAGTATAAGCATTTCCTTTACCATCAAACTCTGTATGCAATGGTCCTAAGCCAGCTTGTTTTACACTACCTGCATTGACTGCATCATAGTCTAGTATAGGAATACCATAAGCATCGCCTACGAACTTCTTATCTTCTATTGCTTTTATCATTTTGGAAAATGAGTGAATAGTAAGATTTGCAGAAAGTTTACCACTACCCACTATATACTCACCACTCGGGTCTACATCACAACCGTGTGGAGACTTAGGTGTAGGCATTAGAAAAACAGCCCCCGGTATTTCAGAAGGATATACTACTAGCACCTCTTTCTTCATAGTAGAAGTGGCAGTGTGTGTTTCCTCATTATATACATTATGTGCGTAGTTGGCTGGCATTTTTGTACCCCCACCATTATTCACATATTCTTCCACTTTTTTCCAATTTATAGCCGCTATAAAATCCTTATCATTTTGAGAAGCATTCACCTCTAAAAGAGTGCTAGCTTCCTCGGTATTATATGTACTAAAGAAGAACCAACCGTGAGATTTGCCACGGCCTGGGTGAGAAAGATCATAATTAAACCCTGGCATTATAATCTGGAATTTGATATCCATATGGCCCGTTTCTGGAGCTACAGAGATAAAAGACAAAGCACCTTTAAAATTGCCTTTAAAATCCTTGATTGGCATATCTCTTTGCGGTATAGGAACAGAAAAACGAGTTCCTGCAACTACGTATTCCGTATTTTCTGTCACAAAAGAGGAAGAGTGATTTCCTGCACTATTTGGAACTTCAATGATCTCTGTAGTTTCGAAAGTTTTTAGATCAATCTTCGCAATTCTTGGTGTATTGTTTTCATTTATAAAAATGAAACGACCGTCTATTTCTCCTTCAGTTTGAGATATATCTGGATGGTGAGAATCGCCCCAAGGAATAAATCCGTGAGAAGTATTCAGCATCGGTTTTGTCTCTTCAGAATAACCATATCCATTAGTAGCAAACTGAGAGAATACAGGAATCTCTTTGAACATTCTTCCTGAGGGTAATCCGTATACAGTTAAGTTACCGCTATACCCTCCAGAGATGAATGCATAAAACTCGTCATGGTCTCCAGGTTTCACATATACTTTTTCGGCTGCTCCTTTGCCCAAGGCTCCGGAGTCATTTTTTTTCTTCGGTCCACAGCCTACTATAAAAGCAGATAGTAGCACTACGATGAAAGTTGATTTTAAAATATTCTTCATTGTTTTAACTTTTAATTTGATTCTTTATTCAGTTGGTGGCAAAAGCACCTTATCTATAACATGGACTATCCCATTACTAGCTTTTACGCTGGCAATAATATTTGCTCCTCCTACCATTAGTTTTCCATCTACCACTTCTATTTGAAGGTCTTTGTCATTAGCTTGTCCCAGTTTTTTAAGCTTAGTAATAATGCTTGTACTTAAATTTCCTGGAGTGACATGGTATTTTAATATGTCCGCTAACACTGCCTTGTTTTCTGGCTTTACTAAGTTTTCTACTGTTCCTTCTGGTAGTGCAGCAAAGGCTGCGTCCGTAGGTGCGAAAACGGTAAGTGGGCCTACATTTACCAAAACATTTTCCACTTGTGCCGCTTGTACAGCCGCTACTAGTGTTTTGTGATCTGGCGAGCCTAGAGCTATTTGCAGGCAATTAGGAGTTCCTCCTTCTTCTACATCCATAAATGCTTGTCCCGTTCTTTCGGTGCTCTCCTCGGCAGTACTGGAAGAGTTTCCACTGTCAGAAGAACTAGTACACGCAGACATACCGAATGCAATAATTGTAAAGATGATTAGTTTATTTAATTTCATGATTGATTATTTAAGTGTTCTGAAGTACTCTACTATAGCTCTTGCATCTTCTTCTGCGATGTTTTGATTGGCCATTGGAGCGTTATTATATTCTGCTAATAAATCTTTAGCTATAGGATCTTTTAAGATCATATTTTCAGGATTCATTATCATATTCATTACCCATTCAGGACTTCTTCTGTCCAATACCCCTGTAGGACTAGGACCTATGAATTTTTTTTTTGTCTTGTGGCATGCGGTACAGTTGGCTTCAAAGACTTCTTGCCCTTTTGCGGCCATAGCTGCATCTACCTCAGCACCTAAGGTTACTGAAGAAATAGGTCCAACTCCTTTATTCTCCATGGGGTCCATTGCTTCTGGTTCATCCTCTACCATAGAAACAGGTGCCTCTCCAGTATCTGCTGATTTCTCTGACTCACCACCGCAACTAGCGATGAATAGTCCTGCAGATAAAATTAGTGCTGTTGTGAAAATCTTTTTCATTTGTGATTAAGTGCTTTTTTTATTAATGATTTATATCTTAATTTTTGATAGAACAAAGTTATTTCGTAATATTAAATTGGACACACGTATCCACTTAATATTGGTCAGTTATCGTTATGATAATGGTCAAGATAAGAACATCAAAAAGAGTGATGAGCTGGTAATGTTTTTAAGAAAAGATAATTAGTAATTTAGCTCACCCAAGCCCTTTTTCCAATTCTGAGCAAGAGTAGAGATAGCTGTTTTTTTGAAGAATTCTAAAAAGGACTCTCTTACTTTAGAATATTCGTCGTGGGCCGGACAAGGGTATTTTGAGTTGCACTCGGACAAACCAAGAACGCAATGGTTTTGCAGAGAATCACCTTCTATAGATTTAACGATATCCCAAACTGTAATATCATTTTTTCTTTCTTGTATAATTTGAAAGCCTCCACCTTTACCTTTACTCGAGTCTATAATCTTAGCTTTCACCAATTTTTGTAGAATCTTAGATGTAAATGCTTCTGGCGAATCAATGCTTGCAGCAATATCTTTTAGGCCTACTCGTTTACTTTCGCCATATCGGCACAGATATATCAGGGCTTTAATCCCATATTCAGTTGATTTCGAAAGCATGTCTTTGAAGGGCCAAAAATAGTTTATTTATGAATTCTCTTTGGTCACTAAAATCACATAGTAAATATATAATTATGACAGATCACCATAGAAATCTATGAACTTATTAACCTGAGTTCGACTATTCTTTTGAGATGCAGATTTTCATAAAACCTTGAAGGCGAGAGGTTTTCGTGCAGATATAGCGAGCTATATCAAGATAAAACAACGATGATCACGAGTTTTGATGGACAAAACAGGTCGATTGCACATTTAAACAGCCATTTGATTTCTAAAACTGTCTTGGAATGGCGAGCTATTCCAAGACAGTTTTACTTGAAACTCACTATTTGCAGCTGTTCTGAATACAAAATAATAATCGTACTCAGGTTAATAAGCAATAAGGATTTTACATCCCTAACTCTTTCTTCTGATCCGCGTTTAGCGGTGCAGGAGCATCTATCATAATATCACGTCCCATATTATTTTTAGGAAATGCTATCACGTCACGTATGGAGTCTGTGCCTGTGAGCAATGCTGTTAGCCTATCTAGTCCAAAAGCAATACCGCCGTGGGGTGGTGCTCCATATTCGAATGCATTGAGCAAGAAACCAAACTGCTCTTGTGCCTCTTCAGGTGTGAACCCAAGCAGGTCAAACATACGCTTCTGTAACTCCTTGTCGTGTATTCGGATACTTCCTCCGCCTACTTCCATACCGTTAATAGCCAAGTCGTAAGCATTCGCTTTTACACTACCTGGATCGGTCTCCATCTTATCTCTATCTGCTGGTATAGGCGAGGTAAATGGATGGTGCATAGCGTGCCATCTATTGCTCTCCTCGTCGTGCTCTACCAGTGGGAAGTCTACTACCCAGCAAGCCGCAAATTTGTCTTTTGGTCGTAGGCCTTCTAACTCGCCTATGTGCAGTCGTAGTTCGTTCATCTGCTTGCGTACTTTTTCGGCTCCGCCGCTCAGTACTAAGATGAGATCGTCTGCTTTGCTCTCGCACTTGCTTGCCCACTGAGCCAGTTTCTCTTGGTCAAAGAATTTGTCTACCGATGATTTGTAGCTTCCGTCTTCATTTACTCTGCAGTAGATAAGGCCTAGAGCTCCTATCTGTGGACGTTTCACCCAGTCGGTAAATGCATCCAGTTCTTTACGGGTATACTTATTGCCGCCAGTTACATTAATGGCTACTACGCTATCTGCATTGTCAAACACACCAAAACCGTTGCCTTTGGCTACGTCATCTAGATCTACTAGCTCCATCCCAAAACGCATATCTGGCTTATCGCTACCGAATCGGCTCATGGCTTCATCGTAGGGTATAATTGGGATATCACCCAGTTCTAGGTTTTTTACGCTTTTGAAAACCGAACGAATCATTCCTTCAAAAGTCTGCAGCACATCATCACGCTCTACGAAAGACATTTCGCAGTCTATCTGCGTAAATTCTGGTTGTCTATCTGCTCTGAAATCTTCGTCTCGGAAGCATTTTACGATTTGGTAGTACTTGTCTAGACCACTTACCATAAGCAGTTGCTTAAAGGTTTGTGGACTCTGCGGTAGTGCATAGTATTGTCCTTCGTTCATACGACTAGGCACAACGAAATCTCGGGCTCCTTCTGGAGTAGATTTTATAAGGTATGGAGTTTCTACGTCTATAAAATCAGCATCATTCAGGTAGTCACGTACCGCTTTATTTAGCTTACTACGCAGCACTAGTTTTTCTTGTATCGGCTTTCTACGTAAGTCAAGGTAGCGGTATTTTAGGCGTATTTCTTCACCACCATCTGTATTATCTTCTATAGTAAAAGGTGGAGTAAGAGCTGCATTCAGCACTTCAAATTCAGTCACCTTTATCTCTATGTTTCCTGTCGGTATTTTGTCGTTCTTATTACTGCGTTCTATTACTTCGCCGTGCACTTTTACTACAAACTCGCGACCTAGTGAGCGAGCTCTATCATTTAGGCTTTTGTCTTGCTCCTCATTAAAACCTAACTGAGTGATGCCATATCTATCTCTGAGGTCTATAAAAGTCATTCCTCCGAAATCTCTACGCGTCTGTACCCATCCGCTTAGCGTTACGGTTTGTCCTATGTGATCTGCTCTTAGCTCTCCGCAAGTGTGTGTTCTATGCATTGTATTGAATAATATGATTACTAAATAATAGGGTGCAAATTTAGCTCAACCCTTTGTATTCCATATAGATTTCATAGAATTAAAAAAGGCTTCTCATCCTGAGATGAGAAGCCTTTTTCTTAGTGTGGTTCGCTATCTACTGCACAAATGCATTAGCAGCGGCTACTCTGCTCGTATTGTGAGATTTCATAGTACTTATAGCAGCACTAAATTGTCCGTTTACATAAGAATATCCTGTATTTTCAGCATCTGCAGATGTTTGTAGAAGACTTTGTTCGGTAGTATATATTGTATTCATTCTGCTAGTAGAGAATGATGTTTCTATAAAAGATTTTACATACGTTTTATACGTAGTATAGTACTCAGTATCTTGGGTTATGTAATTGATAAGCGGCCAGTCTGTGCCCACTTCGCTCATAGGAAATGAAATGGAACCGCCCATTTTACCCTCTTGAAATGCTTCGTTATTATCCCAAACTATCCATTTGATCAAGTCATCTTCTTGGTCGTGGTATAAGTAGTAATTATGTGTCATCTTGCCATACGTATCCCAGTTTTGTATAGTATTATTCACTGCTAGGTATTTTAAAAATCCATCTACGTGAAACACAGATTCTAAATCGGTACGCCACTTAACTGGATCGCTAGTACGTGTGCCTGCTTGCAAGTAGTCATACATTTGTCGTATGTCACTCTTGTCATTGATTTCCTCATTGGTCTTGAGCTCAAAGTCAGATAGGTTAAATCCGGAAGTGCTAAATGTAGCTCCGTCACCATCTGGCTTGTAGCAGTTTCCTCTTTTATTGCCAAAGTAATCTTTTAGAAAGGTGTCAAAAATCACTTCACACATGGTATACACTCCATAATATTGGGATTTGCCATCGCCTTCATCTATGTATATTTTATAATATGCTGTACGCACAGCTGGTACACCAAAGTCACGAAATAGGTCGTCTGCAGTTTTTTCACGTATCAATGCTGGGTCATTATAGTTGCTACTCATAGAGAGCTCTTTGAAGCCATAGAAACGCTGGTCTAATATCTCAGGGAACTCATACTCCCACTTATCAAAATCAAAACGCAAAGGTAGTTTGTCATTGTTTCTTACATTTAGGGACGAGTTGCCTTTGTAACGTATCCCCACATTGCCCCACGTTAGCCCATTGTAGTTTACTTCGCAATGGAAATAGTCTGGATTTTCATCGGAGAAGCCTCCTCCTGGCCCTCCGCCTCCAGCAGTTTTATCTGCTAAATCTGTTTGCATATCAGCCCATTCTTCTGACGTGAAGATAATATCCATTCTATGTACTTTTTCATTGTCAAAGACTACATCGTAGTTTGCAGCGAAACCATTGTCGTGTGTCGCTATGCCAGTATTTGTGGTGGTATTGCCATTGTCTTCATCTGGCACGAAAATTACTTTTTTACAACCATACAATGTAGCAACTAATGCTGCTACTGCTAATAATTTATATGTTCTGCTTTTCATTTTCCCTTACGTTTTAGTGTGTATTGATATTGTACACCTATGATATTTGTTGTTTTAGGATAATCACCTTGTAGTGCTTTCTCAAATCGATAAAATGCACCTAGTTCTCCTGCTTTTTTGAATTCATACATTGTGCCTAGAGTAAATCGCACACGGTTAAGGCCCTCACTATTGTTCAACGTGCTAAAAAGTTCTGCAGCTACTTCTGGGTCTAGTTTCCAATTCTTGATATCGTAGTCGACACTTACCTTTAATCTTACAGTATGCTTAGCCGTGTCTCCTTGTGCTTCGCTTTTTTTTAGCTCATCTTTATTCTGGTATCTAATCCTATACTTAAGGTCAAAGCGGTCTATCTTGTGCTTGTAGGCTAAGTCAGCATTCCAGCGAAAGTGATTCTCGTAGCCTGTTTTTTTGCCTACATTGTCATTTTGCTTTATGTATCTGCCGCCTAAGCCTATTCCTACGTGTTTAGTAATATCATAATCAGCAGTTATTTCTGTGAAGTATTGATCTACTGTTTTGGCATCCTCTTTTAGTCTTAGCTGTTCCTCTATGCCAAAATCTAGTTTTTTGTTAAACTTATATTTCAGCTTAGCCGAGGTCCAAGATTCTAGGTCTCTCACTGTGTGATAGGTGCCATTTTGAGCAGTAGCTGCTGGAGCTGCTAGAACATAAACGGCGGCTAACAGTAAAAAGGATTTGAAGTGTTTTGTCATTTATCGTTGTAATGTGTTATTATTATTTTGGCAGAATCTCTTAAAAAATCGACATCTCCAACCTGTATATTTTCTATTTTCAAGCCTGTTCGTTCTTCTAAGTCTGCACGTAGTGCAGCAGCATTTTCAGGTTTTATGTTTTCTATTTTTTCGTAATTAATGATTTTCACACTCACATTGCGAGTAAACCATACTCGCTCTATGATAAATAGAGTGAGCACTATTACTGTATTGGCAGATACTATTTCTGCATAACTCATTTTCTGATTAGCTAGTGAGTTGACTACAGATACGCCTATGACTACAAAGAGGTACGTCATTTCTTTGATAGGAATAGGGTCTGTGCGGTATCTTATGATGCCAAATATGGCAAATAGTCCTAGTGCCATTCCTATGTCGAGTTCATATTTTTTTAGTGTAAAACACAAGAAAAATACAATGATACCAATCATGTAGTAGGTGAATAGGTAGTCTTTTCGTTTAGTAGCCCCAAAGTACAGCCATCTGATAATGAGTGTAAGAAAACCGAGATTGAGAACGAATCTGAACATCATTTTATAGAAGTCATCGTCAAAGAGAGGTATGCTTAAAAATTCTGTCATTTATGTTGTTACTTTATTGATTTTAAGAAATTTAGGTTTCAATAGATTTTGTTTCAAATCTGGTTTTGTACTAGCCATCCCCATACAGTATTTACTTATACTATAAGGATTTATGCTTTGTGCTTTCAGGGCTTGAAAAAGAGGAGAAAGGCGATTAAGCTTTTCTTGTTTCAGCTCTATAATTACAAGATCTTCATTGAGAATAACACCGTTGTATGACAAGTTAGTATCTATAGTCACTCGCTCTTGTAGTCTGGTACTTACCAATGTGAATCTATTGAATTGGTTTTCTATGGACCTGTACAGCTTGATTTGTTTTGCAGTTGTTTTGGTGACAAAAGTGATAGCCTCTTCGTCTAATGTTGAGGTAAGTTCATTCACTTTTATTCTCTTTTTCAAAGTGTTGCCTTGGCTGTCTTTTTGTTTTACTTCTAGAAAGCAAAGGTCGGACTCTAAGTAGTTTCGTATTCGTACTTTTAATCTATGCGAGTGCCCATTGTGGTGCATATGATAGAAATGGTCGTCTTCCGTATCAAAGTAAATCGAGTTGTAGGTCATTAGCTTATCACTAGCCACCTGCAATATTTTATAATCAGGTTGTATTTTAACAAGAATACCCTGTATAGTATCTCTATGTAGGACAAACTTAGTATCCACACGCTTCATAAGCGATACGCTGTTCATTTCGTCTAGTGAAATGCTATTAAATATGTCTAAGTTTAGTGCGTCCAATTTCTTTAGTTTGGCAAATCTATTATTAATTTTGTGTTATATCTACCAGGAGTAATGATTGTATAAGACAATACCGTATCGCTTGGTATTCCATTCATTCTAGATAAAAGAGTATTTTGCCCATCAACAGATAGATAATCATTTAGTCAATTGAAAAAGATAGCAATAATACATTATAAGTCACCCGTAGGAGAACTCATACTCGGTAGCCATGGAGATGATCTGTGTATAGCAGACTGGCTACATAGAAGTATGAGAAGTGCAATAGATACTAGGATAAAAACGGCACTAAACGCTGAGTTTGTGGAGCAATCTAGTCATGTGCTGCAGGAAACGGTACGACAGCTAGATGCTTATTTCTATGAGGGATCTACAGAGTTTGATATCCCAATACAGCTAGTAGGTACTTCATTTCAACAAAAGGTATGGACCGCACTCAACGCTATACCCTATGGCAAAACCGAGACCTACCAAGGATTCTCTAAAAAGCTAGGAAACGAAAAAGCGACCCGAGCGGTGGCCACTGCCAACGGAGCAAATGCCATCTCTATCATAATCCCATGTCATCGCATCATAGGAAGTGATGGGAGCTTAGTGGGCTATGCTGGGGGATTATCTGCTAAGAAGAAGCTACTAGCTTTGGAAAACCCGGATAGGGAGCAACAGTTGGAGTTGTTTTGAGATGTTGGTTGAGATTAAGCCCAACATATGTATAAATGCACTTTTTATATTTTTAAATATACTTTATTAAAAGGAATGCAGAGGCGGAGTTTTACCCTAAATCCTCCAAGGTAAACTCATCTCGTACATACGGATATCGAGCTTCTTTCTTTAGGGAGTAGTACGTATTTAGTCCGCTGAGTCCAGCTACATTATGAGCTCCCAGATCAAAGTGTCCGCCATCGTCCATTGCTCCGTCTGGCAGTAATATATGTTCTACTTGCCCTATGATGAGGCTAGTGCCGTTTATGTCTATAGGTACTTCTTGCTTGAATGACATTCCCAGTTTGATAGTGCTTTCTTTTACAAACGGAGCTTTAAAATCTGCAATATGCTCCGGAGTAAGTCCACTTAGCTCAAATTCGCTCACATTATCTTCTGCTTTTATGTATGTAAGGTGTGCTTCTTTCATAAAAGTAGTATGCACAAAATTGATGGTATACTCACCTGTAGCTTGTATGTTTTCATACGTATGTCTTCGCACATCACCTTGTGGTCTTAGGATAAACCCAAAGAGACCAGGATTACTACCTAGATGTACTACAGAGCTAAAAATGGCAAGATTTTCATTGCCATCTGCATCGGCACTGCCTATGAGGTTCACAGGTTTTATACCAGATAGTGAGTTGATGAGATGGAGTCGCTCAATGCGATCCATAGAAGTAATATCCGCTTTGGTAAGGTGCATAGTAAAAATAACGGATAGGAGGGGAGAATGTTTAGCGTCATAGATTCCTCTGCTAATAAATCGTTATGTTTGCATTTGAGATGAAAAACTTGATGATACTAATTCTTATGGTTCTTGCTGCTAATGTCTCTGGGCAAGTGCCAGAAAAGCCCTCTATGCTCAAAGGTGTAGGACTTAATCTCACTGCCAAAGGCGGTTATTATCCTCAGTTTATTATCAGAGTGCGTCCTTCTTTTGAGTTGCAGGGCATAGCTTCCTATGCGTACCACACACCTGATGTATCTCATTTTACAAAGACAGAAGTGGAAGGTTGGTTTATGGGTGGTGGCTTAGCTGTACTAACCAGACCTTTGCGGTCTAAACCACAGGATCCTAGTAAAAGTGTCAAAGGAAGTTTAAGGCTTGGCTTAAAGTATATGCGTGGTCAGATGCAGTATGATGCCTATAAGGTTTTTGAAGGAAGATCTTTTGACTCGTATATTTACCGTGATAGCCAACAGAAGCTAAAAACTGATTATGGTGAGCTCTCTGTAGGATATGAGATGGTGATAAAGGATAGAGTGAAGGTAGACTTGATTCCGATCATACTAGGAGACAGTGGAGTATACTCCAAGTCGGGCTTTACATTGCCTTTTAGTGCTATAGGTGGGCACACAGGTTTCCCATTAGCCGCAGGAGTAGGCGTAAGTTACTTATGGAGATGAGGAGATTTTTTATACTATCTATAGCTATTGGAACTGCACTTGGTTGTTTCTTATTGTACGGTTGCGATGATGAGCCATGTGCTGGTTTCGAAGCCGAGCCGTATTTTTTACTACACGCAGATAGTTTAAATTTTAAAGTCTATTGTACTAATAATGAAACTGGGGATACTGTACATACGAATGAGCGTGATTTTGCTTTATTGCCTTTTGATATGAATGCTACGCAGATGAAGTACGATATCTACGCTCCAGACTTTAAAGGAAGTTTAATTTTAGACTATATTCTTCGTGGAGTAGAGTGCGATTACAGAAGTAAGATGCTTCTTGGTTTTGACCATCTTAGTGTGAATGAGTCCAGTACTTTCAGAGATTTTTATACTTTAGGCATCTACCAAAGTAGATATAGTGGTATCAGGATAGACAGTATTGAAAATCTTGCTGATTTCTTCACACCTTACAGCTATGGAGATGTTTCCAACTGGACTATAAGACTTTAATCCACCTCTAAACTCACATGCTCATCACCTACCTGATACGGGAGCCACGTAATGATAAACTGCAGCATCTCGTCAGTAGTACGCATCCCTGCTCCACCAAACTCATAGCGTTCTCTTATTTCTTGTGGTGGGTTGTTTGGGTTGTTTTGGTTTTCAGCGGTATTGTCATACTCTGCCTCTACATAGATGACACTACCCGCCTGTATCTTAAGCATCTTAGGGAAGGTATAGAAGTACTGCCACCTGAAATCCCAGCGTGGGATCTTTATCAGGCGTATGGTGTCCTGAGCAGGAGTGATGGCGTATGCTTTGAAGCTCTTTCCTAGTAAGTGCATATGTGGATTGATAGTTAGTATGCTAATATCCTCGGATATTTTGAGGAAACTAGTGTGCTTGGTGATTTTGCCTGGAGGTATCACGAGTGGAGGTATTATGGGACTTGCTCCATTGGTGCCTAGCATTACCTCATTGATAGGTCGCTTGGGTGGAGTCTTGCTAAAAAAAATATTTACACGGCTGTGGTCCCACTTGTCTTGTGGTATAGGCCCGTAATGGATATCGTCCGCTATTAGAATAGATTTTTTATTCATAGTAAAGCCACCTATTCCCTCTGGGTAGAGTTGTGCTTGTACGCCAGGGAGATAATTGACTGCAGAGTTGATCTGTGGGGGTCGAGTACCGTCGTCATTAGTGAGTTGCAGAGCATTAAACTGGCGTACATATGCTGTTTCTTTTACTTCTAAGTTTAGAATGCGTTGACCTTGTGTGATACTTGCTTTTTTATCAGATTTATAGTTGAGCAAACGGCCATTCATGTGATGTACAAGGTTGTTTTCGTTGGGTAAAAACTCCATAGCTCGCACATACTTTTCCTTACCTAGCTTTATGGGTAGCGTAGCTATGAAAAACTTGTCTCGGCTATTTCCGCTTATCAATATACTATCAAACCACAATGTAGTGTCTGGTGTGCCTACATAGCTGTAGGAATTATACTCTGGGAGATCTGGCAGTAGAGAGGTGTCACCTTCTGGAGCACCGCCCTCTATCCAGTCTTTTATCTTTTGTTTATCTTCAGCACTCAGGTAGCGTTCGCCTAAGAAATGGCTGTAGTTTCTGTCTGCGGGCCATGGAGGCATTAGTCCACTTTGGGTGACTTCTAGTATAGTGTTTTTCTTTCTGTTTACTTGCTGAAAGGTGGTCAGTGAAAATGGTGCAGCACCACCAGATCTGTGGCAAGATGTGCAGTTCTCAAAAATAATAGGAGCTATGTCTTTGCCAAAAGTAAGGTCAGTGCTAGGAGTGCAACTGTATATTGCCAGTCCAATTAAACTTACGATTATCCATTTTTTCACTAAGGCAAAGTTAAGGTGAAATTAGAGTTATATAGAATGCTAGTTGTGGGTCATCTATATGTCTGTATTTTATTGCGGTCTCCTATTGATTTAATACCAATTTAGTTTTTAAGTATCGTATACATAAATTGAGTTTATCGAAGGTTTGTAAAGGCGAAAAATCATTGCATAGGCTGAGCTATGATATTATTTTTTAACGAATAGAAATCGAGTGAAAAACGATTTATATGCGGCAATTGAAAGCTATTTTGGTATAAGTCGTTTTGTACGACAAACATAGAATGGAAGACGATACAATTAATAGTTTGCGAGAAGCACTCAACTTGTGTAGGTCTTAGTTTGGCTGTTGTGATTATGTCTGGTGTCGTGTACTTTATTACAGATAATTAAGTATCATTAGCCTTAGTCGTTTTTCGTCTTGCCATGTTGTTGCCGTTGGATCGGTAGTATACAGCGTCTAAAACAAAGAACATCTTTAAAATCTTTATGTTTAGTTTGATTGTGTTAAAGTCGGGTGAGTTTTTTTAGTGTACCTGATGCGTAGAATGTAGGTCTGTGGCAAAGAATGAGGTCAGTATTATGCTAGTTGAACCAATTACCACTGTTAATACGGGTAATTATGAAAGAGATTTCACAAGAAATGAATTAGAGTGGGTGTAAATGCAGTGACTTCCCTATTTTCGCAATCTTTATGGCGAAAAAGTTTATAGATCTGGATAAGATAGTAGCGGAAAAAAATCCCAAACTTCATAAGCAACTTCCAAAATTCTTGTTTAATTATCTTAAAAAAATTATCTGGCAAGATGAGGTGAACCGTATAATATCTGATAATGAGGGGGTTAATGGCGTTCAGTTTTGTCATAACGTCATCAAAGAGTTTAATATAACTGCTGTAATTGAGGGTATAGAAAATGCCCCAAAGACAGGTGGAGTCACCTTTGCTTCTAATCACCCACTAGGAGGGATGGACGCTCTGGCATTTATAGACCAGTTTGGATATTATCGAAATGACATAAAGTTTATTGCAAACGATATTTTACTAAACTTAAAACCTATGCAAGATATTTTTGTGGGTGTCAATAAAATGGGAAATACCGCTGTGCCTTCGCTCAAAAATGTGGATGCTGTTTTAGCAAACGATGAAAGTGTCGTTATTTTTCCGGCCGGGTTAGTAAGTAGGAGAACTAAAGGTGTAGTGGAAGACCTGCAATGGAAAAAGACATTCGTCACCAGAGCAAGGAAGCACAATGTGCCTATTGTTCCCGTTATTATAGATGGTAAGTTGAGTAACTTCTTTTACAATCTGAGTAACATTAGAACAAAGCTGGGAATAAAAGCGAATATTGAAATGTTGTATTTGGTGAATGAACTTTTCAAGCAAAAAAATACGACGATAAGAATTATCTTTGGCAAGCCGATTTATCCTAAGGATTTAGACGTGAATAAGAAGGACATCGAGATAGCTCAAGACATTAAAAGAATAGCGTATAATCTACTGAGACCATAGTGAACCTAAATTTAGATTACATAGCAAAACCGGTGCCTCTTGATATAATCAAGAGTGAACTTACCAAAGAGCGTTTTGTGCGTATTACTAATAAGGGGAACAACGAAATTTATATTATCAATCATCACAATAGCCCAAATGTGATGAAAGAAGTTGGACGACTTAGAGAAGTAACCTTTGCATCTGCAGGAGGAGGAACTGGCAAGTCATTGGATATAGACCAGTTTGATACTGATGATATCTGTTACGAGCAACTCATAGTATGGGCTCCTGAAGCTCAAGAAATTATTGGAGGATATCGTTTTATAGATTGTGCCAAGATTGTGGGGACTGACCCGCTGGCTTTATCTACTAGAAGTTATTTTTCGTATTCTGAGAAATTTATAAATGAATATTTACCTACTACGGTAGAGCTAGGTAGGAGCTGGGTGCAGCCTAATTTTCAACCGAGAGCAGGGTCTAGACGTGGAATTTTTGCACTAGATAATCTGTGGGATGGACTAGGAGCAATAGTGGTAGACACACCTCACATAGAGTATTATAGTGGTAAGGTAACGTTATATACTAATTATAACACGGAGGCACGGGATGCTTTGATGTACTTTATGGATTACTTTTTTGAAGATAAAGAGAATCTAATTATTCCTATACATTCTCAGGGAATCACTACAGATATTGCAGACTTCAAAGAAGCCATAGAAGGATTGGAATACAAGCAAGCACATAAAATACTCAATGGATATGTGAGAGAGCGTGGAGAGAACATACCGCCGCTTATCAATAGCTATATGAGCCTTTCGCCTACCATGAAAACTTTCGGAACGGCTATGAATCCAGATTTTGGTGATGTAGAAGAAACCATGATATTGGTACGCATAGCAGATATCTACGAAGAGAAAAAAGCCCGTCACGTAGATACGTATATAAAGAATTTGTAGGTTTTTTTGTAGGGTCGTGCCTCAGAGGCACGCCCTTATAACAACCCGTCAAAAACCTACAAAAAACAATATTCATCCAAAAAACAAATCCATTCGTAGCATTCTAAGATTTTGAAGTAATAAAGAGTTGTGTTCAAGGTTTATCCTGATAACAAATCAATGAAACCCAAATGATCTTAGAACTTAAAAAAGCGAAACGATTCAATGAGACCATCCTGCTATTTACCTTCAGTACATTATGTCTAGTGCTGTCTATCATCCGAGTATTTGCATCTGCTACACCTACTTTCCTATTCCTCAACTGGAATCTATTCCTAGCCTTTATACCCTGGGCCCTGAGTAGTTTACTCATTATATATCCCAAGTTACAAGAGAAGAAACTTGCTGTGATTACACTGCTAGGCACATGGCTCTTATTTTTTCCCAATGCTCCATATATTTTAACAGACTTATTCCATCTGAAATACGTAGTAAGCATGCCGATGTGGTTTGACTTACTCCTCATACTATCCTTTGCTTGGGTAGGATTACTGTTTGGGTTTATGAG
>JBDNFQ010000092.1:0-12083 GCA_041689715.1 Bacteroidia bacterium | reverse complement strand
GTTAGAGTACTTATGAAAATGTAAAATATTCTATAGAAAGATACTGTATACTTAATCGCTTGTTTATAAGGGTATAATAAATATATTTCGTATAATCAGTCGTTAATTTTTGCATTTTAGTTGTATAATAATTATATAAAGTAAATTGTGAATCAAGTATAAAATACCACACCACAACGATGGGGTATTTATAGTTGCAACGTTAGTTTGCTCATTTTTTCACGGGTTTTTTGTTACAGAGAGACCAGATCAAAAAATATAGCCAAAAAATTCAGCAGAACTCTGAGTGCATCATTTACCGAGCACTATAAAATGTTTGAAATGATATACTTCGCCTTGTATTTCATAGGATAGCAGATAGTCTTTACTCAAAAAGACACGCTCTACCTTATACTTCATACCAGACCTTAGCATTTCTACATCTTGAGTGCATTCTACTGTAAAAGGACAATAGAGTCTCAATAGCGTTCCTGTAATGGATACTATTAAGATACTATTGCCTTTGCACCATTTCTGTAGCCCATTTAAAACCTCTGACATTAATTCAAATACCACGGTCTCTTTGTGAGCTAGACTCGTAGATAGCTGCTGTACGCCCTCGTTGTAGCCCCTAGGAGCCTTATGTCGAACATTTTTCGCGTATAATTGCCACGTAATCAATAGTTTAGTATTTTCAGGCTGCTTCAAAAAAAGGATATGGTCTTTGACGATTGATGCATTTTTAACATTGATATTTATACGTGAAACTGAGAAATTCATATCATTCTACTGTGAAGATGGCCTTTGCTTTAGATATCCAAACCAAACGACTTTTTACAAACCATTCCTAGATCAACTTATCACGGTTAAAAATGCTGTCACAAGTCTGCCCGACCTCTGGCGGGAACGTAGAGAAATGAACAGAATGAATGTAATTAGAAATGTGATTAAACATTCTGACTAAATCTGTATTCAAATCATTAATTTCATTCTCAAATGTATTGATAAATTTTCAATAAGGAAAGACAAAATAAAAGTAACTGAAATGCCCTATGTTAGAGGATGTTCGATATAGCGAACATCCAATAGTACAGTTTCACTGCTTTGTAATAGTCGTCCTTGTTAATGTTCTTGTTGGGATTTGGTTATTTTTGACTTGTGAGTAGCCTTATCTAGTGTGCCGGGGTCTCTTGCAGGAGATCCCAGAGTGGTTATAAACAAAATCACGAAAATCAAAGATTTGAATTGGAAATGGGATTCTTCATTGCCTGCGGCAACTCTGAATAAACAAAATCACGAAAATCAAAGATTTTCTATTTTGTTTACTTACCGATACAAAACCGCGTAAATATACTATCTAACACTTCATCATTAGTCACTTCACCTGTGATAAGTCCTAGTTGATATAGTGCATTACGTATGTCTAGAGCTACCATGTCACTGGTGAGTTCTGTATCTATGCCATCCAATACTTTTTGGAGTGCTTCTGAGCTTTTGGCTAGTGCATCTGCATGTCTAGCATTGTTTACCACCGTTTCATTGCCAAATTCATAGTGACTTGCTACACGCTCTAGTTCCGCTACTAGTGTTTCTACATCTTTGTTCTTAGCAGAGGTAAAGACGGTATTTTTTGGCCAGTCTTCTCTTTTATAAGAGCCAGACTCTGCTTTGTTAGCTACCAGTATAGTCTGCTTTATGTGGGGAAGTGCGAGTAGTTCCTCTTTTAGTTGAGCAGGAGAGGTGATGCTGATATCGAATAAGTAGACTAACAGCTCCGCCTTGTTCATACTCTCCTTTGTTTTGCCTACACCTATCCGCTCTATAGCGTCTTCACTCTCTCGCAGCCCTGCGGTGTCTATGAGCCTAAACTGTATGCCTTTGAGCGTGAATACTTCCTCTATGGTATCTCGTGTGGTTCCTGCTATTTCAGATACTATAGCTCGCTCTTCATTGAGCAGTGCATTTAACAAAGTGCTTTTTCCTGCGTTGGGCTTACCTGCTATTACCGTGTTTATTCCGTTTTTGAGCACATTGCCAGAGGCAAATGAACTACGTAGTTTTTCTATTTGAGTGAGCAGTCTGGCGATTAATGCTTTTAACTTGGGTCGGTCTGCAAATTCTACGTCCTCTTCCCCAAAATCATTTTCTAGCTCTATGAGTGCAGCGAAGTCTATCAACTCTTGTCTAAGGATAGCAATATCATTACTGAAACCGCCACGCATTTGACTCAAGGCCATTTGTAAACTCGCTTCACTGTTACTGCTTATCATATCGGCTACAGCCTCTGCTTGAGCCAGGTCCATCTTCTGATTCAGAAAAGCTCTTAGGGTAAACTCTCCTGGGTCTGCCATACGAGCTCCGCTTTTGAGGAGCGTTTCTATGATTCGGCGAGTAATATAAGGAGACCCGTGACCCGAGATCTCTACAGAATCTTCTCCGGTATAGCTGTGTGGGTTTCTAAACACACTCAAGAGCACTTCGTCTACTCGCACATCTCCGTCTACTATGTGTCCATAGTGTATGGTGTACCCGTCTGCGTTGGTTATTTCTTTGTCAAAACAACTATTAGCAATAGCGATGGCATCCTTGCCAGAAACACGAACTACGGCTAAAGCTGAAACACCTGCTGGTGTAGCAGGTGCAGTTATGGTATCTTGTAGGTTTTGCAATTCTTTATAAACTTAGAAATTCAGACTCATACTGTACTTACTATAGAAGTCGAATATCTCGTTCACCGCTTCATCTGCAGTATCTACTAGTTTAAATAAGTGGAGATCATCTGCATTGATGTTACCTTCTGAGAGCATAGTACCCTTGATCCAGTCTATCATTCCACACCAGAAATCTGTGCCTACTAAAATGATAGGGAATTTTGCTGTCTTCTGAGTTTGTACGAGGGTGAGAGCTTCAAAAAGCTCATCTAAGGTGCCAAAACCTCCAGGCAATACTATGAAACCTTGAGCGTATTTCATAAACATCACTTTTCTCACGAAGAAAAACTTGAAGTCTATGTTTTTATCAGGATCTATGTATGGGTTGCTACTTTGCTCAAAGGGTAAATCTATGTTAAGTCCAACAGAAGCCCCTTTTTCTTTGCTTGCTCCTTTGTTGCCAGCCTCCATTATACCTGGGCCGCCACCTGTGATGACTCCTAGGCCTGCAGCAGCAAGTTTCTGGCCTATTTCTACAGCCATTTCGTAGTATGGTGTGCCGGGCTTAGTTCTGGCAGAGCCAAAAACAGATACACATGGTCCTATTCTAGAGAGGGTGTCGTACCCTTCTACGAATTCAGACATTACTTTAAAGATGTTCCAACTATCAGAACTTTTTATCTCTGGCCAATCTTTGTTTTCGAATGCTCGTTGGATTCTATTTTGGTTATTTTCTGTCATATCTTATTCTTTTATTGTGGTATCAATTTCTATATTTTGGTCTTCTTGAGTGGTGAACATACTTACCATAGCCAACAAAACAAAGGTAATCAGTCCATTGATTATGATGAGCTCAAATCCTGCTTTGAAGTCTTTTATTACATACGGCAGACCAAAAGAGTAGGCCGCCGTGCAAAGTATGGATATTAATGATAGGGGCAATATATAGAGGTCATTTACCTTGCGGCTGGTCAATATGCCAAAGGCAAAGAGGCCTAAAAGTGGTCCGTATGTGAAACCTGCAACTTTAAATAATTCGTTTATTACAGAGTCATTATTCCATTCTTTGAAGAGTAGAATGGTTAAGAAAATAATGATGGCAAATGCGATATGCACTTTACTACGCACTTTTTTATCGGTTTTCTTTCCGTTGCGTTCATAGCCCAAAAAATCTACACAGAAGCTGGTAGTGAGAGCAGTAAGAGCACTGTCTGCACTGCTGTATGCTGCTGCTACTAGACCTATGATGAAAAACGCCCCCACTGCCGGCATGGAGTGCCTCATGGCTATAGTCGTAAAGAGTTGATCTGGTTTGCTAAAGTCGGTAATATTAAACGTAGCGGCGTATTGGTAAAGGAGTGCCCCTAGACTTAGGAAAATAATATTAACTACCAAAAACATAGCCATCTGCACATAGATGTTTTTCTGTGCATTTTTTACATTGCTTATGCTCAGATTCTTTTGCATCATATCTTGGTCTAGTCCGGTCATAGCTAGTGCTATGAATGCTCCACCAAGAAACTGTTTCCAAAATACATTGCCGCCGTTTCCTTCGAAATGAAAGATTTGGGTATTGGGATCATTTACAAGATTTGTTATCGTTTCTGCCCATGTCCAGTCAAGTTTATTGACAATGAAAATAATAGTAAGAATAACGGAAGTAATTAAGAAAAAGGTTTGAAGAGCATCTGTGTATACTACTGTTTTTATCCCACTTTTAGCAGTGTAGGCAAATATGAGAGCTATGGTAATAGCTACGGTAGTCCAATAGGGCAGTCCAAATGGCTCAAAAATAGCAAGGTGCAATACACCTGCGATAAGGAATAGCCTGAATGAAGCTCCGATAATACGAGAAAGTAAGAAGTAAGCTGCTCCGGTTTTATAGGCCCAGTTGCCATATCGGCCTTCTAGGTAGGTGTATATAGAAGTTAGGTTTAGTTTATAATAGAGTGGGAGTAGCACTCTAGCTATGATAATGTAACCTACCATATAGCCCAGTACTACCTGGAAATATCCAAAATGCGATGTGGCTACAGCTCCCGGCACGCTTAAAAAAGTAACACCAGAAAGCGAAGCTCCTATCATACCAAAGGCAACTAAAAACCACGGAGATTTCTTATTTCCTGTATAGAACGAAGTGTCATCTGACCCTTTCGAAGTATACCACGATATAATAATAAGCATAGCAAAATAGGCTAGTAGTATGGCTAATGTAATCTCAGGTCTCATTCAGATACGTGTAGTTTTTGTCCTAATTGTATATTGATGTCTGCAAGGTTGTTCCACTCTTTTAGCTGGTCTACAGTTACGTTATACCTTTTGCAGATATTATATAAAGTATCTCCTTTTATTACAATGTGGGTTACAGGGCCATCTACAGTAATTTGTTTTTGTATTTCTTCTACATCTTTCTGGGTGATTGGTTCTTTTACAACCTCTTTGTGTATAGACTTTTTCACAACACTATTAGCAGCTTCTGCAGCTTTCTCGGTCAGGTGTATTTTTTGGCCTATGCTCATGGCACTTGGGTTTAGGTCTTTGTTCCAAGTGAGTATATCTTCTTCAAATACCTGATACTTTTCGGCAATTCTATAAATATTGTCTCCTTTTTGTACCACGTGAAAGTCTGGGACCTCTACTACTTTTTTATCTAGTGCTCCAGGATGACTAAAATCTGTACTGTCCAATATTTTCGTGGTTACAGTGTGTGGATTTACGAATTTTTCTACTACTTCTTCTTTCCACTTGGGTTTTTCTTCTTCCGTTTTTACTCCCTCCACGTTGTCACGTTTCTTTTGCATATAGAGTACTTCCCCTTCTTTAGGTTGCGTACCTATATCCATTCTATTCTTTCTATAGAGTTGTTTTAGTTTTATACCATACTGCTGAGATATTTCACGCATATCTTCCCCTTTTATTACTATGTGTTTTTCTTCAGATCCTCTTCTACGTTTCGGTTTTAGGTATACTATCTCACCAGGCTCTATCTTAGCATCGGCAGGTAGGTCATTCCACTTGCGTATATGTTTATCTTTCAGATAATTTTCTGATGCTATACTTTCTACTGTTTCTCCAGGTTTAGCTGTTTTTACAGGCACTCCATTTATAGTCTCCCCTATTACTAGTTTTGGAAGGCCAGTCCCTGGTAGTTTATCTTCATCATACTGATGCAGCTCGTATCTGTCTATTAGGCTTATTAGGATATTGCCATACTGTGGATTGGTGGCATAGCCAGCTTTCCTTAGGCCGTGGCACCATTCTTTGTAGTCGGAGGGATCTAGCTCAAATAAAGGGTGGTATCTCCAGTTTTTTCGCAAAAAGTCGGAGTGGTCTTGGTAGGATTCTAGTACACTCCCGTATGCTCGGAAACATTCGTCTGGAGCGTCATCATCTGCATATATTACATTTCCCGTCCAGCTACCTTTGCATTTTATACCAAAGTGATTGTTGGCAAATTTAGCTAGTCTACTGTTTCCGCTGTTGCTTTCTAGTACTCCTTGCGATAGCGTAATACTAGCTGGCACACCGCTTCTATGCATTTCTATTATGGCGAGGTCCTTATATTGAGCTATATACTCTTGCGGTGTTTGTTTTTGGGCAAGAGCGGCAGTAGCTAGTAATAAGCTTAATGCTATATGAAATATTCTTATTCTTCTCATGGATGCAGTGGTCAAAGGTAAATGGGTGTTCATCGGAAGTGGAGTAACTTTTATACACTTATCTACATGTTAAGTAATGAAATGTATCTGAAAGCGTTTAATTTGAAGTGATAATATAAAATTTTATGAAGAAGTACTTAATCTTAGGGCTAACATTATTAATCTCTGCTTTAGTATTTGCCCAAGAGGCAACTGTGGAGCCAGCCACTTGGTCACAAGAGTTTTCTAAATCAGAGGTTGAAATTGGGGATGAAGTTGAAATAGTATTCACAGCTCCCTTAAAGCCGAAGTATCACGTCTATTCAAATAACTATGATCCTAAATTTAGTCCAACTTGCGGGCCTTTGCTTACAGAGTTTGATTATTCAGAGGTTGTTGGTCTTAAATTAATTGGAGTTCCAAAGCCAATTAATGTTCATATCTATATAGATGACATATTCGATTGCGAGGTACACGAGTTTTCTAAAAAGGTAGAGTTTCGACAAAAAGCAAAAGTAACGGGTGCTTCACCCTCAATTAAAGGGAAAGTTGATTATCAAATTTGTAATGATAGAGGCTGTCTCTCGTACAAACATAAGTTTACGCTGGCTGGTCTTAAAATTAAGAAAACTGTAAAGTCAATAAAAGAAGTTGAAACTACAGATAAGACGCTAGATAAGCAAGCGACTACTGAAGAGATAGAAACTGCAACGACCGGAGAGAAAGACTTAGAAAAAGACATAGACACTACCTCTAATGAATCGGAGTCTGCAGTGCTAAAAACAGCAGAAGACAAGAGTGAGGAAGCCTCAGAAGTGGCAGCAGACGATGAGGAAACAGACGTAAAGTCTTTATCGCTTTGGGCATTATTTCTTCTAGGAATAGGTGGTGGCCTTATAGCCTTAGTTACTCCTTGTGTATTCCCTATGATTCCTATGACTGTTGCCTTTTTCACTAAAGAAACGGACAGAAAAAAAGGAATTAGAAAGGCTTTGTTTTATGGAGTTTCTATTGTTGGCATTTACGTAATCTTAGGTCTGCTACTCGCAATGGTTTTTGGGGAAACGTTTACTTATATGCTAAGTACTCATTGGTTGCCTAATATGATATTCTTTGCAATTTTCGTATTTTTTGCATTGTCGTTTTTTGGCATGTTCGAGCTTACACTACCTTCTAGCTTTGTAAATAAAATGGATGCCAAAGGAGATAAAGGAGGATATGCAGGTATTTTCTTTATAGCATTTACTTTAGTATTGGTTTCTTTTAGTTGTACTGTACCTATAGTTGGTTCAGTTTCTATATTAGCTGCAGGTGGAGAGTTTATAAAACCTTTGATAGCAATGCTTGGATTTGCTATCACGTTTGCACTTCCGTTTGTGCTTTTTGCGATTTTTCCTAGTTGGTTAAATAGCCTTCCGAAATCTGGAGGTTGGTTAAACTCTGTAAAGGTGGTATTGGGATTTGTAGAATTGGCACTTGCGTTTAAATTCTTATCACAAGCTGACCTAGTTTACAATTGGGGAATTTTAGATAGAGATGTGTTTATCGCTATTTGGGTAGTTCTAGCTATGTTAATGGGCTTATATCTTATCGGAAAAATAAAGTTTCCTCACGATAGTGATTTGCCTAGAATACCAGTGATGAGATTCCTTTTTGCAGTAGTCGTATTCTCATTTGGACTCTGGATGCTTCCTGGCATGTGGGGAGCACCACTTAGACCTTTGGCAGGTATTCTTCCTCCATTAACTACTCAAGATTATAATATCCAATCCGGCGGGGCAGCTACACATTCTGAAAGTAGCTCAGATAGACGTTTCTCAGATCAATTGCATCTTCCATATGGTTTAATTGGGTATTACACTATTGAAGAGGCCGTGGCCAAGGCCAAAGAAACCGGCAAGCCCATCTTTGTTGATTTTACAGGAAAAAGCTGTGCAAACTGCAGAAAAATGGAAGAAAATGTTTGGCCAGATGCAGAAGTGATGAAAAGACTTAAAAATGATTTCGTTATTGCTAGTTTGTATTGCGATAGTAGAATAGAATTGCCCGAAAACGAATGGGGAAAGGACAGCGATGGAGATGTTATTAAAACTCTAGGGGAGATAAATCAACAACTTCAACTGGACATTTTTAACTCTTATGGACAGCCCTATTATTATGTTATTGATGAAGAGATGAATGTTTTGTCTATTTTTCCAGGATATGAGAACGATGCTCCTAAGTATGCAGCTTTTCTAGATAAAGGGAAGAACCAGTTTTACTCAACTAAATAATTAAAAGATGAGCATCAAACAACATTTTACAGAAGCACAAAGTGTGCTATCCGCTTTTTTAGCAGATGATAAAAATTTTGAAAACATAGAAGCTGCAGGTAAACTGCTTGTAGAGAGTTTTCGAAACGAAGGGAAAGTACTTAGTTGCGGTAATGGTGGGAGCCTCTGTGATGCAATGCATTTTGCCGAAGAACTAACGGGGAGATATAGAGAGAATAGACCTGCCTTAGGAGCTATTGCCATAGCAGATGCCAGTCATATGGCTTGTGTGGGCAATGACTACGGATATGATTATGTGTTTAGTCGCTACGTAGAAGGCGTAGGTCGTAAGGGCGATGTGCTGCTAGGTATAAGCACCAGCGGCAATAGCCAAAATGTGATAAATGCTATAGCTGCTGCCAAAGAAAAGGGAATGAAGGTGATAGGTCTCACAGGAAAAGACGGCGGTAAAATGGCCGGTCTTTGCGACGTAGAAATACGTGCACCTAAAAGTGATTTTGCCGACCGAGCTCAGGAGATACACATCAAAGTAATACACTCGCTCATAGACTACGTAGAGCGAAATTTGTAATACCTTTGGCAAGTCATTTTGAGACTTTCCAACAAACTCATACTATTCGTAATACTAGCTACCGGAGCGGTTCTTCGCTTCTGGAATTTTACAGCTATACCATTTGCTCACGATGAGTTTAGTGCCCTATTCCGCACAGATTTCAGTAACTTTTCTGACCTAATAAACTACGGAGTAAAACCAGATGGACACCCCGCTGGCATTCAAGTATTTCTGTATTATTGGATTCATATTTTTGGTGCTTCCGAATGGGTAGTGAAACTTCCCTTTGCTCTTATGGGACTCGCGTCTATTTGGGTGATGTATAAAATAGGAAAACTGTGGTACAATGAGACTGTAGCTTTAGTTTCTGCCGCGTTCATAGCATCTCTACAATATACGATACTGTATAGTGTGACTGCCCGCCCATACATCAGTGGCATGTTCTTTAGTTTATTGATGGTTTGGTACTGGAGCCAACTAGTAAAGAAACCTACTCTACGTTTTTGGCAGAATGGACTGCTCTTTGTTTTGTTCTCTGCTTTATGTGCTTATAATCACCATTTCAGTCTATTGTTTGCCGCATTAGTTTGGGTCAGTGGCTTGTTCTTTTTACCTAAAAATATGGGGTTGAAATATGCTCTTCTTGGGCTAGCTATTTTTATAGTGTACATCCCGCATCTCAGCATATTCTTTCATCAATTGGGAAATAAAGGAGTGGAAGGTTGGCTTGCAAAACCACAGCCAGACTGGCTCTGGACATACATCCGTTATATATTTCACTACTCTTGGGGAGTATTGGGTGTTGCAGTGGTCCTTGTTATAGCAGGGTATTTCTTAAAGCCCAAAAGTGATTTCAGTTTTAAAAAATTCGGACTTTTTGCACTTTGGTTTATTCTTCCTTTCGCTATTGGGTATTACTACTCTGTGCACGTAAGTGCTGTGCTCCAGTATTCGGTACTTATTTTTACATTCCCCTTTCTTTTTTTAGCTTTATTTGGTCATTTGCCTCAGCAAAAATCTGGTGTGAACGCCATGCTAGTAGGAGTAATTTTAGCAGTTAGTAGTTTTACGCTTATCCAAGATAGACTTCATTTTCGCCTGCTGCATAGCTCGCATTATGAGCGAATAGTCACTGATACTCGAATAGCAGATCAACTAGGCTCTACGCTTAAGCTTATCGACTCTCATCGTAAAATAACAGACTATTATTCAGTTAAAAATGAGGTGAACTTAGAAGATGCGGTATGGCTAGATTCAATAGGAACCGAGCGAGAATTTAGAGCATTTATACAGGAACAAACAGGAAAGTATAAGCATATATATTTAGGTGCTTGGGCAAGTATTAATCCCAACTACGTACACATTATCAAAGAATATTTTCCGTACATTCTTTTTCAAAACGATTATGTAGGAGGAAGCACTTTACTTTTTACCAAAGAATATAAACCAGCTCTTTCGGCTAGAGTAAGTAGATTGGATTTGACTCTAGAAGCTACACCTGAATGGAGTAATATAGACGGCAGTCACGTAGTTAGAGGATTGCTATCTGGCTATCTGATGGATAGCACAGTAGAGTGGTCGCCTATTTACTCTTTGGCTCTTAGTGCATCTACAGCACATAGTAATGATGTATTGTGGGCTACAGTCATACTAGAACCTTCGAGCAACTTAGACGATGTGTCCCTAGTAGCCGTGGTGGAAGAGGATGGAGAAGTGATCCATTGGAGTAATGCAGAGCTAAACCGATTTATAGCTGATAGCTCCCAAGGTCATCAGATAGCGTATCATACATTACTGCTCAATAATATTGCTTGCGGACCTAGTGCTCAAGTGAAATTTTTCGTTTGGAACAAAGGAAAGAAGACATTCAAAATCTCTGAATTCTGGATAAATGTAAAACGAGGTAACCGTGTAGTCTATGGACTTACGGATGAGTTTTAGAGGAAAAAACCGAAAACTTTGCAAGTGATTAACTTGCTTATTGTCAGGTAATTACCTATTTTATTCAAAACTTTTTATTCAAAACTTTTTATTCAAAACTTTTTATTCAAAAAATTTTTTTCTATATTCGAAAAAGGATACAGTTCTTAATTGCACTATTAATCGCTACTCAATAGGCAATAGGTCATAACGGCTAGAGCCGAAAGATAAATGCACTACGGTGTAGATGATAGAGGTGTATTCTGCTGAGAATACTAAGTAATCTAAATTTTAAAATATGAAAAACACAATCAAAACACTAACTTTGGCTACTATGATAGCCTTCTCATTCCCTGCTTTTGCTCAAGACTGGAATACTTCAGGTAATAATTCAGGGAGTAGTTTAAAACTAGGCGTATCAGATGCTGGCGAGGGAATAGATTTTACCACACAGAGTCAAACGCGAATGTCACTCACATCCAGTGGATGGCTTGGAGTAGGTATAACAGCCCCTCGAGGCTGGCAAAAGCTTAATTATTGTCCAGATGTAGGTAACGCAGAAAATGGTCTTATCGTCACTTTAAATAAGTGCAATGGAAATGTTGCTCAGAACCTTGGCGATTATGAGGTTATAGGATTTGGATTACCAGGTGTTGATCCAGAGATCTCAACCTTTACACCACCATTGAGTTACCTTACGGGGAGCAATACCAATATTGTAACCCCGCTTTATGGTACAGCTAGTGCAAATAACAGTCCTATGTTCTGGGTAAGGCAGCAGTCGCCTAATGGTTTTTGGACCACCTCTGGACCAGATGAGTTTGACACCAAATTTATAGTAATGCCCGACGGTAGTTGTGGTATCAATATAGCTAAACCCAGAGCAGCATTAGATGTGAGAGGTAGTAATGGAGACAACTACCCAGCGGCTATTATAGGAGCACGGTCATTAGGGTATAATGTAGTCAGTGGAGGTTTGGCCCAGTTCTATACCCAGCAAGTACAGTTTGTGCCTAGGCTCAAAGTCAATGGCTATAACCAAATAGTACAGGCAGGAGATCAAGGTATG
>JBDNFQ010000091.1:0-5308 GCA_041689715.1 Bacteroidia bacterium | reverse complement strand
TCTGATGACTATGTAAAGGAGATAGAAACTATACTAAACAATAGACCTAGAAAACGCTACAATTACGAAACACCTATATTTGTAATGAACCAATTATTATTTAACCCAGGGGTTGCGTTTGTAACTTGAATGTGGCATATTCAGCAATAATCTTTCGCAGCTATTAATGGCTGCTCCTCTTGGCAGCAAGCGAATACTAGCACTAGATCCCGGTTTTAGATCTGGATGTAAGCTCACTTGCTTAGATGCTCAAAGCAACTTGGTACACCACAGTACTATCTACCCACATGAGCCTCAGAACAAACCGGATGATGCTCGTCACCGTATAGAGAGCCTGATTAAGAAATACAACATAGAAGCCATAGCCATAGGAAATGGTACTGCTGGTAGAGAGACCGAGCAGTTTATAAAGAGCTTTTTACCCAAAGACAGTGCAATAGAGGTCTACCTGATAAGTGAAGCAGGTGCGTCTATATACTCAGCTAGCGAGGCTGCTAGAGAAGAGTTTCCTGACTTAGACCTAACAGTGCGTGGTTCTGTATCCATAGGTCGTAGACTGATAGACCCGTTGGCAGAATTAGTAAAAATAGATCCTAAAAGTATAGGCGTGGGGCAGTACCAACATGATGTAGATCAAGGTAAACTCAAGGCAAGCTTGGATAATGTAGTGAGTTTTGCTGTGAATAAAGTGGGAGTAAACCTAAACACAGCAAGTAAGCACTTGCTACAGCACGTAGCAGGACTAGGACCTAAACTAGCTCAAAATGTGGTGGACCATCGAAATACAAATGGGTCATTTAAGAATATAGAATCTGTAAAAAAAGTAAAAGGATTTGGAGCAAAGGCCTTTGAACAATCTGCCGGATTTTTAAGAGTACTAGGCGGCAGTAATCCGCTAGATGCTAGTGCTGTGCACCCAGAGAGCTATAGTCTAGTCAAGAAAATAGCCAGCAAAAGCAATCTTGATCTGAAGCAACTCATAGGAAATGAGAATGCGGTAAAGGAAATTGACCTTCCAAATTTTATCACAGATACTGTGGGTCTACCCACGCTACAAGACATTATCATTGAGCTCAAAAAACCAGGACTAGATCCTCGTGGTGCAGCCAAGACTATAGAGTTTGATGATAGAATACGAGATATAAAAGACATACGAATAGGTATGCGACTACCAGGCAAGGTGAGTAACCTCACTAAGTTTGGGGCATTTGTAGATATAGGTATAAAAGAGAACGGGCTTATTCACATCTCAGAGATTTCTGATAAACGTATAGCCGACCCTGCCGAAGTGCTAAGCCTAGACCAAGTAGTATCTGCTAGAGTTATCGAAGTAGACCTTGAGCGTAAGCGAATAGCTTTGAGCTTGAAAGAATAGATTCAAATTTAATCTGGAGTAGAATTACGTTCTGTAGTCCATTTGAACTTGATTACTGAGATTGAATTTACTAAAGCTACCTTTGCGGCAGCTCATGGAGTCATTCGAAGAAATAAATATAAATCGCCAGCTACTCAATGCCATAGCAGATCTTGGTTTTGAAAAGCCTACACCTATACAAGAAGAAGCATTCCCAGTGGGCATGTCTGGCCAAAACATAGTAGGTATAGCACAAACAGGTACGGGTAAAACCTTAGCTTATATGCTTCCTATCTTGCAGCAGCTCAAATATTCTAAAGACTACAAACCACGTGTAATCATACTCGTACCTACTAGAGAACTGGTAGTACAAGTGGTAGAGCAGATAGAACTTTTTACCAAATATATGAGTACGCGAGTGCTAGGTGTATATGGCGGTGTGAATATAAAAACTCAGATGGGTGCACTTACCCAAGGACAAGATATAATAGTAGGTACTCCCGGAAGACTGTACGACCTAGCCGTAAATAGATCCTTGCTACTCCAAGACGTAAAAAAACTAGTAATAGACGAAGTAGATGTAATGCTAGACTTAGGTTTCCGTTTTCAGCTCAATAACATATTTGAGCTACTTCCAGATAAACGTCAAAATATCATGTTTTCGGCTACTATGACCGAGGATGTAGAGATACTCATCAATGAGAATTTTATAAAACCAGAGTTTATCGCCATAGCATTAAGCGGTACTCCGCTAGACAATATTCACCAGAGTTGTTATCCCGTAGCTAACTTTTACACCAAAGTAAACTTACTAGGTCATCTACTTCAGGATAAAGAGACGTACCAAAAAATATTGATATTCATAGATAGTAAGAAAAATGCAGACCGTCTTTTTGAAGCTATGGAACCTGACTTTTGGAATGAACTACTAGTCATACATTCTAATAAAAGCCAAAACAACAGGATGGCTGCCATAGAACGATTTAATGATAACAATGCACGCATACTGATAGCCACAGACGTAATCGCACGTGGCCTAGATTTAGATGACATTACACACGTTATCAATTTTGACACTCCTAAATTTCCAGAAAACTATATGCACCGCATAGGGCGTACGGGTAGGGCTGAAAAAATGGGTCACTCTATTCTTTTTTATACCGAAGGAGAAGAAGACTGGAAAAAAGAAATTGAGAAAATGATGGAGTATACTATTCCACAATTAGAGTTCCCAGCAGAAGTAAAAGTAAGCAAGCTGCTGACGCTAGACGAGCAGCCTCGTATCATAGAAAAGAACCCTCACAAGAAGAGAACGCATGTAGCAGGCCCATCATTTCACGATAAAAAGGATAAGAATAAAAAGGACTACAATCTAGGTGGAGGTCAAAAAATTAAAATTAAAAAGGCTAAAAAGTATAAGAATCCTATCTCTAGAGGTCAAAAGCCAAAAGGAAAAGATACTGGTTAATAGGCATCCTACCCTGCAAACAATAGGGGTTTTAGCACAAATTGGGGTTGAATAACACTTTAAATCTTCAAGAGCAGAAATACTAAAATCATTCGTGCCAAAACATACATTTCTGCTCATAAAACAATCTATTAAAAATAATAGTGATAAGTTAGTATATTCAGATTACTTTTGCACTTTAATTTAATATAATACAATGAACAAAGGAACAGTAAAATTCTTCAACGATGAGAAAGGCTTCGGTTTTATCACGCCAGAAGATGGAAGTAAAGACGTATTTGTACACAAAACAGGTACAAGAACTAGAATCAACGAGGGAGACCAAGTAAGCTACGATGTAGAAGACGGTCAAAAAGGCCCAAGTGCAGTAAATGTAAATTTAGTATAATCATTTACTAATAAAATTTTACAATTTAAAGTCTCGCTTCGGCGGGACTTTTTTTATGCCTAATTTTTGAATTCCAATTTTAAAAGGTTATTTTCGGAATTATGAAACTTAAATTTAATATCACACTAACCACATTTATCCTACTAATCCCACTATTCTCCCTGGGTCAGAAACTAAAACATGAAATAGTGGTAAATGATGATATAACCCGGTTTTATAATGCAAATGACAGAGATACTATACGGTATTCTCAGTATGGTGGAACAGGGTTTCCTACAAAAATCTACAAATTCAAAGACTCTTCGGTCTTTTTTGCCAATGTATTTAGTAAGCAGGCGTACTTTCTGGTAGATGACCTACCAGAAGATAGTGTAGACATAGGCTACTGGGCTGCTAAACCTAATATAGTAAAACACGCTCTCGTTTTAGCCTCTTTTGATTATACTATGAATGAGCGAATATATGGTACTATATCTTCTAGCGAACATATAGTTGCTTATGACCTGTACGCAGACAAAGAGGCGAGCACTATAGGTTTAATGGTGGCCTTCATAGGGGACACACTGTACTACGACCCGCAGAACAAGGCAAATTATATCTACAATGAGGGTGGCGGATATGCCTTTATTTCACTTTCTAGTGATTTGACTGTGCTGGGGCATCAACTGGTATTAAAGACAAAACCATCGGCAGTTAGGAATTTATTTTCCATTATGGGGGATAAAAATGGAAATTATCTATTCACTCATCCACTGTCTGCAGGAGATACTCTATTTGGTAATAATTTCACCTTTTCGCATCAACTACCCAACACCAAGAGTGTAAATAGCTTTGCCCTCTTAGCGGTAAACGGTGATGTGGTATGGCATAGTTACATAGTGACCAATAATAGTGCATTTGCAGCTGGATACAATAATATAAGGGTCTCATTCGAAAAAGCATGGCCTAAGAGAATTGGCTTTCAGTTTCACTCTAGCCCCAGCGGCACTACAGATATATACAAGAATAATAGCTTGGTAAGATCATTGGACTCTGATGTATCTGCCTATCGTAAGAAGTCTGTGACGTATCTCGCCTATTTAGACAACAGTGGAGATATTGTACTTTACGATACGCTAACACATCTTTTAAATGGTACTCCCTACGGAACTACGACTTTTCGATATTTTAACGAAAGTGTAGTACAACTTCCTAAGGAGGGAGATTCATGCATGCTAGTCAACGGATTATCGTTTTGTTTAGATGCATTGCCCGATTTTATTAACTATCTAAGAGCGGGGGACTATACCCTTATGCCCCATCGTTTAGATATACACAAAACTGGGGATTACTACTATTCACTTCCTATGGTTCAAACTGTAGATGTAGATTTTAACTTTGCTTATTTGCAAGACAGTACTTTGAAGTGCCAGTACAAGGCTCAGGGTTCAGACGCTAAAGTATTGACTATTTATGATAAGGATTATGATGCTCTTTGGTCACGCTCTCTCACCTTCTTGAGCTTGTCTGACTTATACCACGATAGTGCCACTACTATTCTCTATGGACACTCATTTAGCCCAAACCAAGAATTAGAGCCAGATATCACAGGTAATGCTTTAGTGGATCTTAAAGTTCACAAAATCTGTATATACGATTGTGTGCCTATAGCCTATTTTAGAGTAGGAGATAATGATGAGTACATAGTGCCTTTTGAGAACTTAAGTCATCAGCAATGTTCTTACTCTTGGGATTTTGGAGACAGCACCACAAGCGAAGCCAAAAACCCGATTCATACTTTTCCTAAAAATGGGAAGTATCAATTTGAAGTGACACTTATCGTAACCAATTATTGTGGTCAAGATACTTTTAAAAAGATAGTGTACCTAGATCCTAATAAAATTTCGACTAGAAACAATTTATCTGTGCAGCCACTAAGGCTCTATCCTAATCCTGTATCTAGCGGACAGCCAGTACACATAGAAGGTTTAGCAGAAGGCACGGACTATGAACTGAGTATAGTGAATGTAATGGGCCAAAACATTATGTACAAAAAGATAAACGGGGATGAGCTAAAAACTAGTGGATTCAAACTTCCGCAGATAGCTCCAGGACCTTA
>JBDNFQ010000090.1:0-15314 GCA_041689715.1 Bacteroidia bacterium | reverse complement strand
CCCCTTCTAAATCCGTTTTTCTTTAGGATAGAACTATTACAATTTGGACATTTTTTTTATTCAAAACGTTTCAAAGGTCGTTTTACTAGTCATACCAACGATTAACAAAGATTCTAGCCTCCCAAATGTCTATTAGGCCCATTTTTAGCGTTTAATCGCACAAAATTACTACGACAGCGTTTTACGATGAGCAAACAGACACTTTTTGCTACTAAAAGAATACATTAGTAAAAAGCCAGGGAACGGATAAGATTTCGGGTACTAATCGATTACTCCTCAAACAACTCCACCTTCTTAGATTGAGTCACTAAGTCTGTAAATTTCCCTTTGTATTTAGTAGCACGTACTATGTGGTTATCTATCCAGTGGTAGTTGCCGCCGCGTGGTTTACCATAAAGCACTCCGTGATGTTTGAAACCGTGTTTTTTTAACCACGCATCTGTAACTTCCTTATGTTCTAAAGTTCTAGACGTAAAGAAGGTAATGATATGTCCTTGGTCATACCAGCGGTTTAGGGTCTCTAGAGCCTCTGGAAAAGGCTCGCAAGTCACCATTCTCTCCGGCTCTTCGTTTGGTACATCTTCTGTTACTGTGCCGTCTATGTCAATCATATAGTTTTTAATATGGTCTGGCAATTGTGGACTAATAGGATTTCCATCCTCGTCAAATAATTCGTTAAGTTTTTGTTTTTCTGACATGATTACCACGAAACTACCTCCGCTTCTTGATACTTTGCCTCTCTTCTATATCTTTCTAATTCACCAGTTATCCGCTTGTATACAAATACCAAAACTATTGCATCATCCATTAGCCCTATGGGTCCCAAACCACTCGCTGGTAAAAGGTCTAAAGGGTTTAGTGTAGACTAGACCCAAAAGCGTAAGATTATATTTCGCTTCTTGATGCTCTAATATCCCTTCCTGGCAGCTCGTATCATTTTCACAAAGTCCTTTGTATCCTCGTACCAAGTTTTATTAGTTGCAGCTGTTTTCTTAGCTCCTCGTAGTCCGTTGAGTAATGTTATTATTCCTAGTACTTTCTTCAACTGATATATTGTATTTTAAATTATAATTGTTGCCACCGTGGCAACAACTAACACTAAACAAAAAGCGTATCTACAGCTGCATTTGGCAGTTTTTCTCTTTGGATTTACCGCTATTCTCGGCAAATTAATAACGCTAGAGCAGACTGCTTTGGTATGGAATCGTCTATGGATAGCCGTTCTTGGCCTCATTTTTATTCCAGGTGTAATACAAGGCATTCGCTCTATAAAGAGGTCTAATTTCCTTATCTTTTCAGGCATAGGTATATTAGTCGCATTACACTGGCTTACCTTTTATGGTAGTATAAAGGTAGGCAATAGTGCTTCTGTTACTTTAGCATGCCTAGCTACTTCTTCCCTTTTTACTTCTATTTTAGAACCCCTTATTACTAAATCAAAATTCCAGTGGATCGAGTTAATACTGGGCCTTCTAGTTATAGTGGGTATATATTTTCTCAGTGGAGTAGGAGAGGCATATTATTGGGCCATAGTTATAGGGATAATTTCTACTTTTCTTGCTGCACTATTTAGCACGTTGAACAAGAAGTACATCACAGGTCAAAACTCACTATCCGTTAGCACCATAGAGCTTGCTGCAGGTTTCGTTTTTATTTCAGTTTGCTATCCTCTACTTCAAAATCTATTTCCGCAACCACAGTGGTTTCCCGCCGGCAATGACTGGTGGTGGCTCATCATACTAGGTCTCCTTTGTACAAGTTTGGCATTTGCACTTGCTTTAGAATCACTAAAAGAGATCTCCGCTTTTATCTCCAATCTAAGTATTAACCTAGAACCTGTATATGGTATCTTATTAGCTATTTGGTTGTTAAACGAGGATACTCAACTCAATTTCGACTTTTATTTGGGTACAGGAATCATTCTACTTGCTGTAATCTTGCATCCCATTATTATAACGGTTCAGAAAAGGGGAAGCAAACCGCTAAGTAAGTAAAACCTATTCTACGTTCAAAGTCTGATAGCTTGTTCAACTATTCCCTATTAAAACTTCTGAATAGCTTTTCGCTTTCACTTATTTTTGCACCTTATGCCGAAAAGACATCTTATCACCTGTGCTCTCCCTTATGCCAATGGTCCTGTACACATAGGCCATATAGCGGGTTGCTTTCTTCCGTCTGACATCTACAATAGACATCTACGAATGCAAGGTAAAGAAGTGCTCTTTGTATGTGGCACAGACGAGCACGGCGTGCCCATCACACTAAAGGCTAAAAACGAAGGAAAAACTCCTCAACAAGTGGTAGATGAAAATCATAAAATCATAGCTAAAGGACTGAAAGACTTTGGGATACATTTTGACACCTTTAGTAGAACTACCAATAAACTGCATCACGAAACGGCTCAAGATTTTTTCAAGACTCTGTATGATAAAGGTGTTTTTGTGGAAGAAGTCACTGAGCAGATGTATGACGAAGAGGCTAAGCAGTTTCTGGCAGATAGATACATAGTAGGCACATGTCCCAATTGTGAGTATGATAATGCATATGGCGACCAATGCGAAAAATGTGGACGTGCGAGTAGCCCATCAGAATTGATTAATCCACGCTCGGCTCTCACAGGAAACAGTCCGATACTAAAAGAAACCAAAAACTGGTATCTTCCATTAGATACTATTCAAACAGAATTCTTAAACGAGTGGGTAGAAAGTAAGAAAAGAACTTGGAAATCAAGTGTTTATGGCCAATGCAACAGCTGGTTACAAGAAGGACTAAAGCCTAGAGCAATGACACGTGACCTCGATTGGGGTGTTCCTGTTCCTGCGAAAGGAGCAGACGGCAAGGTAATGTATGTATGGTTTGACGCTCCTATAGGCTATATCACCGCTACCAAAGAAGCTGCGGGAGAAAATTGGGAAAAGTGGTGGAAAGACTCAGAAACTGAGCTTACTCACTTTCTAGGAAAGGACAATATTGTATTTCATACGATCGTATTCCCTGCTATGTTACACGCACATGGCGACTTTATACAGCCTACCAATGTGCCTGCTAATGAGTTTCTTAACCTAGAAGGAGATAAAATATCTACAAGCCGTAATCACGCCATCTGGCTACACGAATACCTGGAAGATTTTCCAGGTAAGACAGATGAGCTTCGCTATGCTCTTACAAGCATCTTACCCGAGACCAAAGACGCAGACTTCACCTGGAAAGACTACCAGGCTAAGGTGAACAATGAGCTAGTAGCCATTTTAGGAAATTTCATAAATAGAGTAGTGGTACTCACACAAAAATATTATGAAGGAGCTGTACCTGAAGGTAACATTCAAAAAAATAACACTGAAACGATTTCTAAGATAGACAAAGCACTAAGCACATTTAACCAAAGACAAGGACTAGAGTTCTATATGGAGATAGCCAGAAATGGAAACAAGTACTTACAAGACACAGAGCCTTGGAAACTTATAAAGGAAGAGACCAATAAACAAGCCGTAGCAGACTGCTTATTTACTTGTATAGCTATAGTAAAAGAGATAGGCAGATACGGTGAAATATTTCTGCCAGAAACATCAAATAAAATTCTTAATCTTCTTAATATCAAATCATACCAAGAAGAAATTAAAGCCGGGCATCAACTGGGTACGCCAGTTCTTTTATTCGAAAAAATAGAAGACGAAACTATAACTACACAAATGGAAAAACTAGTGAAGCCTGTAATAGACGCAAAAGTCTCTCTGAGCGGAGTCGAAGAGTCGAGTTCTGATACACCTCCTATCAAGTCAGAAATAGTATATGATGATTTTGTGAAATTAGATATCAGAGTAGGAACTATCACCGCAGCAGAGAAAGTGAAGAAGGCAGATAGACTCCTAAACATAACACTAGACATAGGAAGTGAAACACGCACTGTGGTAAGTGGCATAGCAGAGCACTTCAAACCAGGAGATATTATAGGTCAACAAGTTGCCTACCTAGCAAATCTTGCCCCACGTAAATTAAAAGGCATAGAAAGTAGTGGGATGATATTAATGGCTGAAGACGCAGATGGTAAGCTCAAGTTTGTAGCTCCTGGGGATACAACTGCCGCTGGTAGTGTTATAGCTTAGTATATATCCTCAAAGGTTTCGTAGTTCAACGGATAGAATAGAAGTTTCCTAAACTTTAGATGCAAGTTCGATTCTTGCCGAGACCACAACTAATTACTCACATAAAGTGAGTTCCCGTTTTGAGCTACGCGATACGTCTTAAGATTGCAACGGGCAGGACCACTTAAAAAGCTACTGTTTAGATCGTACGTACTGCCGCAGCACGAGTTGAAAGTGGTGTCATCCACTTGCTGCCCACATTTGTATTGTAAAATCTCTGGATCTATTACCACTTGAGCACAGGCATTGTCCGATTGATATGGACAAGTTCGTTCGATTGCATAGTAAATATCATCATAATTATGGATGAGATAAACACCTCTATTCCCTTGATTATCAAACGAAACCACTTCTCCAAGATTTCTTAAATTGTAATACTCCGGCAAGTCCATATTGACAGTAATACTGACTCCTGCATCTGGGATGAAACAGTCTCCTATAAACGGATCATCTGACTTACAGGATTGGCTGAATACCAAAACAATACAAGATAGTACAAAAGCTATTTTTTTCATTTATCGTAGTTATAAAAACCCTTTCCCGTTTTTCTACCATAATAACCCGCCTGCACTTTCTTTTGTTGTATTCTATTGGGTCTAAATTTCTGATCGTAGTTAAAAAGCTGGTACATCGACTCTGTAACCGAAAGATTAGTTTCTACTCCTATTAAGTCCATAAGCTGAAACGGCCCCATCTTAAACCCGCTAGCACGAACCAAGTCATCTATTGTCTCATGCGATGCTACATTCTCTTCTAGCACCTTTAGTCCTTCTACATAAAAGTGTCTCGCCACCCTATTCACGATAAAACCAGGAGCGTCTTTAGCTACAACACACGTTTTATTTACACTCTTCACATACTCAAGAGCCGTTGCTACAACTTTAGGGTCCGTTTGCTCTGCACTTATCACCTCTACCAACCTCATAATATGGGCCGGGTTAAAATAATGAATACCAACCACTTGCGTTGGATATATAAAGTTAGCAGCAATCTGAGTTAGCGGAATAGACGACGTGTTAGACGCATATATAGTATCCTCACCATTGATTTCTGCTAGATCTGCTAGAACTTTAGCTTTTACGTCTAGTCTTTCTACGATAGCCTCTATAACCAAGTCTACCATTACGTCGGCAATACTGTTACTATACTGCAGGTTTCCTTCGGCAGCATTTTTCCCATTCTCTGTTAGTTTACCTAGCTCTATGGCTTTATATAAATTTTTAGTCACAGCAGTTTTAGCAGATTCTAAAACATCATGATTAATATCAAAAAGCACCACTTTATGGCCAGCCATTGCACTTACTTGTGCTATTCCTCTGCCCATTACTCCGGCACCTATTACACCAATTTTCATTGCTGCTAATATCTTATAATTAGAAGTTAAAACAAGAAAGCCTTTATAAATAAATATCTTAGTCTAGAGTTCCTTGAAGATATTGCTCAGGGTCTAGCTTCACGACTCCTTTCCAAAGCTCAAAATGAAGCTTAGACACACCTTCGTCGCTCTGAGCAACCTTGGCAATTGGATTTCCTTTCTCTAGCTTATCCCCAACCTTAGGTAAAACCTCGATTACATTAGAATATACAGAATAATACCCACCGTGATTTATGATTACCGAATAGTTTGATCCAGGCACTTCTAAAATAGTCTTGACCAAGCCTGTTTCCACGGCAAATACGGGTTCATTCTTAAGTACCAAAACATCCACACCATTGTTTAGCACTTCTACTTTACGTTCTTTAGCATGTTTGCTTACCCCAAACCTACCTACTAGCAATCCTCTATATACGGGCCAATTAAATGAAAATTGGGTATTAGAAGACAAGCTTTGCTCTCTTATCTTTTCCACTCTTACTTTACTTAGAGCCATGTTTAACCTAGCTTCTTTGCCTTGCAAATCCAAATAAAGCGACTGATTATCAAACTTTACAGAACTACATTTTTGATGCAGCTTTCTTAGCAGTTCGTTCAATCGAACTATTTCATTTACCTTTTCATATGCAATCTGCTCTTTTTGCTGCTTATTTCCATTATATACAGCTAATTTGTCTTCTACTTCCTTTTGTTTATGAAGTAGAGCTCTTAACTGTTTTCCTCTAAACTTTTTTAGTGTACTGAGATGAGTTAGCCTATTGATTAATTGTTTTATATCTTTAGATGAGGCCAAAAAATACAACTTCATCTTGTAGTCTCTATTTTTATATTCCTCCAATAATAAAGACTGATATTGATTTACGCCTATAGCACGTTCTGCCCTTAGCACTTTTAGCTGACCAGAGAGCTTTATGCTTTCGTTTAAACCTATATTCTCCTCTCTTTGGACTAGCTTAATAATACGCTGTGCGGCAACCACTTGATATTCTAGATAGGTAATCTCTCCTTCTAATCCATTTGCTTTTAACGTATTGCCTTCTAAGATTGATTGAATGACCCGGATATCTTTTTGCAGCCTGAGATTATTGTTCTCCGAAACTGATTTGCCAGCACTTAGTAGAGTTGGCAAGCACATTATACAGAAGGCAGATATTAGTCTAGAGCTATTTACGATTGAATCCATTCGGTATTTTGAATGGGAAATTAGTTATTATGTTAGTGTTAACGTTTTGATAATTAAGAACAACATTCAGATTTTGATCCTCTTTTTTTACCTCAATGACTACATTTTTGGGCAGCTGCTTAGCCCCTATTCGCTCATAGTCTTCGTATTGAATATCAGCTCTTTGCGAAGTGTCTCCTGTTTCTATAGAGGAGCTTAGCGTTCTAAATAGATCATTCATTGTGATAGTGTTAGTTGCCATTCCATCGCCACCTATTAGTTGGTTCTCTGCAGACCTCAGTCTATAGTGTCTTTGTTGAAAAATAGCATTCCCTATCAATAGATTTTGCAGTTGAGAAATGGTCACTTTAAACCCTAAAAGCTGGTTTACGTAGCTGTTATCATAGATAGAGTAGGTCTGAGACAAAGTATTAACCATAAAAAAACTGTCTTGCGTAATAAGAACTGTAGCTCCTATGCCAAATAGGCTAAACTTACCCCAAATAAGGCTATCTTTTTTCATCATTAGATGCATAGAAACATTATTTTGACCGCCCTTCAGTGTAACAGAGGCTTTTCCTCGTACTTCTAAATATTCACTATCAAATTGATTACTCCAAAATTGTTGCACTTTCGCAGCATCTATAGTTTCTGCTGTAGCATTGTTTATTTTTGCTTTACAACCAAAAATAAACAATGAAAATAGGGTTAACAGAACTATAAGGCTACTTAATTTCATTCAATTTGTCTATTTTAATTTGCATTTCATTGGCCATAGTTTGATTTCCCATAGTCTCAAAAATTTCCTTTGCATGAATATAATACTCAATATTATTTGGAGCTATCGCCATGCACTCATTTAAAATTTTTAAAGCCTGTTCGTACTCCTTTTTACCATACAAAACCCACGCCTTTGTGTCTAGGCAAAATGGACTTCTAGGTTCCAGTTTCAAAGCAAGATTAATCAATGTATCTGCCAGATTAAGGTTCACTTTACGTTCTGCCAGATAAAATGCATAGTTATTTAAGACTGTCGTACTGTAAGGATTCACTGCCAATGCTGTTTCAAATGTCCCCAAAGCAAGGTCAAACTTTTCAAGTTTAGAATATGCCGATGCTTGACAGAGCAACAAGCTTATCTTATCCCCTTTTGTTACGGCTACCTCTAAACCCAGATTGGCGATCTCTATTGCCTTTTCAAGCTGGCCTAAGTTTATGAACGCATATCCCTTAGCAGCATAGATTTCTGCAACATTAGGAAACAATTCTAACGCCTCTTCTGTATCTATAATTTGCTGAGTATTATCATCTAACCTTGTGTTTAGGTTGAATAAGCTACTCCATAGTTTATATTCGTTCCGCTTGATTTTGAGTGCGTTTTTTACACTAAATCTAGCTTCACTATAATTAGCAACCGCCGATTCTAAATCAGAACGAAGCATATGAGGCTCCACATCAGAGGGGTACTTGTCCAATAAAATTTGGCTCAAAGAAAACAAGAGGTTTTTTCTTGCAGTATCGCTCGCTAAGTTTGCAAAATAGATGCTAGCCGATTGCATTTTCTGTTGAAGACTAACATCGTCATACTTAAACGACTCTTTTAGGTTGTAAAATGCCTGAGAATAGTTCCCCTCTTCATCATAAATAGAATACAAGGCATAGTATGCTTTTCCTATTTCAGGATCTGTCTTTATGATATCTTGTAATGTCGCAATTGATTTCTCTTTTTGATTGTTTTTTAAGTAGGTTTCCGCCAAAAAGCCTCTGCTCCTTACATCGCTTGGGTCTTCGGCCACTAGCCTCTCCATTACCGCTATGGCTTTATCGCCCTGATTCGTAGCAGAATACATAAATTCTAATCTGCTTGAAGTTTCACTTTCTACCCCAAACTTTTTTTGCATTCGTTTCAATACTGCTATCGATTTTTCGAATTCCTTAGCATTGTAGTATTGATTTGCAGCCTCAAAATAATTGTCTTTTACCTCTGGTTCCTTTTCTATCATACTAGAAAAAAGCTGAGCACTCTCGCTGTACCTACCAAATTTATTGTAAAACTGTGCTAACTGGCCGTAGTACCAGTGATTGTAATTTTCAGAAGTCTTTACCGCTTGTTCTGCCCAATAAAGAGCCTCACTAAATCTATCTAACTGATAGCTGAGACTAGCCACTTGAAACATTGCTGCATGACTCTGTTTATTGAGGGTTAAAGATTCGCTATATAATTCTAACGCTTTCTCTTTATTATTGAGCACTTTTTGCTTATTAGCCTCAAAATACACCTTCTCAAAGTCTTTTTGTTGCTGATAGCCAACGGGCACAGCTTTGCTAGAAGTAAACTTTGTAGATTTACAACTGAATAATAGTAAACTGCTTACTATGAGTAGTATGTGAGGTATCCTAGCCAATTTTCTGTGTGCAATAATCCCCAATACTTAACTCATTTGCCGAGCCATCGTAATATGCTTTATTACCTATCATCGAGTTTGTGATTTTTGCATTAATGATATGAGATTCTGTTTGAATAATGGTATTGTCTATAACGCTGTTCTCTATTATCGAATTGTCTCCTATGCTAACGTAAGGACCAACTTTAGCATTTATTAGCTGAACGTTTTCTCCTATGTAACATGGCTCAATAATTTCAGAATTTGTATTTATTATACTATCAGAAACCAGTTTTTCCGTTGAATTAGCTAAAACGCGTTGGTTGGTATTTACCGTAGCATTCTTGTTACCGCAATCCCACCATTCTATTACCTTGCCAGGAGTAAATTTTGCCCCCTTATCTTTTAAGCTATCCAGAGCGTTTGTAAGTTGATATTCGCCTTTTTCCGTTATCTTATTGTCTAGCAGGTATTTAATCTCTGCTTTTAAGGCGTCTCCATCTTTAAAATAATAGATTCCTATAATCGCCAAGTTTGATTTTGGATTTTCTGGTTTTTCTACAAAATCTTCAATAATGCCATCCGCATCTAGCTGCACTACTCCAAAAGCTCTTGGATCCTCTACTTCTTTTACCCAAATAGTACCGTCCATACTAGCGTCTAGTTTAAAATCTGCTCTAAAAAGTGTGTCTGCAAAAGCTACTATCACATTGCCTGTAAGTACTTGCTCCGCTTGATAAATGGCATGAGCCGTGCCCAAGGCTTCGCTTTGAACGTGTATAGAACCCTTTGCTCCTAGTTTTTTTGCAACTTCTAAAAGATGCTCTTGCACTTCCTTGCCAAAAAACTGCTCACTAGGCCCAACGATGAATGCTATGCTTTCTAAAGGCTCGCTTACTACTTTAGCTATATCTTCCACAAGACGCTGAACTATAGGCTTGCCCGCTACTGGTACTAATGGTTTAGGAACCGTGAGTGTATGAGGACGCAATCTGCTTCCTATGCCTGCCATTGGTATAATTATATTCATGCTGTTTTCTTAAATCTTGTTACTTTAAACTCCTGTATGACCATAGCCTCCTACTCCGCGTTCCGTATCATCTAAACTATCTGTCAAATTAAAACTCACTTGCTCATATTTATTAATGACCATTTGAGCTACTCGGTCACCATTTTTTATTGTAAAATTCTCTTGCGAAAGGTTCACTAACGCTATTTTTATTTCACCTCGATAATCTGCGTCAATAGTCCCTGGACTATTGATTACGGTGATTCCATGCTTAAACGCCATACCGCTACGTGGACGAATCATTGCTTCGAAACCTTCTGATAGAGCTATATACAATCCAGTACCTATGAGTTTTCGCTCCATTGGCTTTAGAATCAATTCCTCGTCTAAAAATGCACAAAGGTCTAAACCTGCAGACTGCATAGTCTGATATTTGGGTAATGGATTACTACTTTTATTTATAATGGAAAGCTCTATCACTATGGGCAAATTTAGGATTTTCTGGTACTTATCATGAGCCTATAGCCAACGAATCCATAGATGGCAATATATATGCTATTAACAAAATACCCAGTCGAACTTGTGAATCCATCGTATTCTGATGCTATGTACAGTACAACACTTATTACAATCAAACTAAGAACCACGTTAACATTATAGTTTACAGGATAATATTTTTGACCCAAAAAGTAACTTAGTACCGTCATTATAAAATAGGCTAGAAGCGTAGTAACCGCTGCTGCCTTAAATCCATAGATTGGAACGTACACCAAGAGTAATACTATAGTGACTACGGCACCTACAAGAGATACAGCAGCACCCAGTATAGTTTTGTTATTGAGTTTATACCAAATACTTAAGTTAAAGAAAATACCAAGTAACATATTAGCCATTAATAGTATAGGAACAATAAATAATGCATCGGGATGCTGATGAAACTCTGGTTTACTTATTAGCAACTCTGCAATTTCCTTCTTGAATAAGGAGGTCACTAAAAAGATGCCCCCACAAGCGAATACAAACCAATTCATTATTTGTACGTAAGAACTCTTCGCATCACCTTTGTCTGCTTGAGAGAAAAACAATGGCTCAGCTGCGTATCTAAATGCCTGAATAAAAAGGGTCATTAGCATGCTAAGTTTGTAAAAAGTTCCATATACACCTATCTCATAATCAACCGTTTCTGCTGGCAATAACTTTCTCAATGCCAGCCTATCAAAAGTTTCGTTAATCATACCTGCAAAACCCAAAATGATAAGTGGCCAAGAATACGTAAACATCTTCTTCCATAGCTCCAAGCTTGCTGTCCCTAAGTTTTTAAAAATATCATTAGAAAGCAATAGCAACTCAACTGCACTAGCCACCAAATTCGTAATAAAAATAAATTCTATATCTGGATCCGTACCTGTCATAGCTGGATAATACACTACGAAAAAGACATTCAATCCGACATTTATAAGTATCCCAGTACTTTTTACAGAAGCAAATTTTTTTGCTTTATTAAGATAGCGTAACAACGCATAGGGTACTGATTTCAGAACATCTACGGCCATGATAAGTGCAAACCATACAACATAAGAGAGATGCTTCGGATGGCCAACAAATGAACCAATAGAAGATTTATTGCTGAGCATTAAAGCTAAGAAAACAACTGCCACAAGGAAGAGCGAGGTCATAGCAGTAGTAAATACGTCTTGGTATTTTTCTTTACTACGGGCAAAATTAAAGAAGGCTGTTTCCATGCCATGAGGAAGGACCACAAAGAAAAAGCCTGCATATGCATAAAACTCTACATGTGGTGCTAAAAAAGCGGGTGTAAAGTATTTTGTAAAAAAGAAAATCAATAAGAAATTAATAGAACGCCCCACGATACTGGGTATTCCATAGATGGCTGTGTCGCCTGCTAATTTTTTAACAATGCTCATTAACTATGCAAAGCTACTTTTAACACATTATGGCTATACACACATTATTTTGCCTTGTCCAATGTGTAGGTTACTTGCAGCCTTATGGCTCTCGGTGCTCCCAAATCTGCAGGTCGAATAACGTATTCTTTGTTGGCGATATTGGATAGAATTATGTTGGTTTTCCAACTATCTGTAAATACATATCCTATTCTAGCATTGATTAAAGTATATGCCGTAAGTCCCTTGTCTTGAGACTCTTGTACGCCAGGGATCAAAGTAACAAATGCCGCGTCTACGTTTTGCACTTCCGACTGAAAAGAAGCTCCTACTCCCACAACTAACTTTTTATACGTTATCATAATATCTGCTTTTGCCGTGTGTACTGGTCTGTACTTTAATGCATAATTACTCGTGTCTGAGCTTGTGTTAATATACGATAACTGATTATTGCTAATATCGCTGCCTACAATTTTGTTTGGTTCTAAAGCTTCAGATTTTGCGAATGTATACCCCACAAACCCCTGAACATCAAAATTTTCGGACTTTTTAATAAAGCCCAGGTTAAACTCCATTCCGGCCACCTTGGTCTTGCCGGTATTCAATGTTTTAAAACCCGCACCATATAATGGTGGTGTAATTAGGCCCCACTGACCAAAGGTAAATTCCATCATATTATTAAAATTCATCTGGAAAAATGCTAAATCTGCCATCATCTGCACTTTACCTATTTTAAATCCTTGCTTTATGCCAAATTCTATATTCTCTCCTGTCTCAGAACTTAAAGAGTCGTTAGGAAAAATACTCACAGGACCTACAGTGGTGCTAATAAAGGATTCTGCAATGCTTGGAAACCTATACCCTTGACCATAGCTACCACGAAGAAATGTGTATTTGGCTACTTCAAAATTTAGTCCCGCACGATACACGGGCTTTCCCTCTTTCCTATCATTTAAAGTAAACTGCTCATAGCGAGTACCTCCACTAGCAGTTAACCTATTCCACTGCTTATTTAACTGTAAATAGACTGCATAGTTTGTTGCTTGCTGAGTTCCACCATATAATGGCGATTTAGTCAGAGTATTAATGGCCACTAAACCACCTATAGCATCAAAATCATTCTTAGGTAAACTAAATTGAGATTGATATTCTGCATATACGAGATTCGAACTATTAGATTGATCTATAGTAGGGTCTCCATTATCTACATCATTATTCACACTAAGATACCGCGTGTTTAGTGAATGACTAAACTTCCCAATATTCCATTTCAGATAGGGATCGATACTAAGGCGATTTACCTTGCTATTTGTGCCGCTGCTGTCTAGAGCGGTATAGCCTAAATCATAAGATTCCCACAATAGAAAACTACCAGAAGTTCCTTGTTGGTATGTAGTATTGAGGCCATAAATCAAGTTATGCTTACTAACTGTTTTTCGGAAACCTAGCGAACCTCTTACTCGCTTATCATAATCACTCATTTTGTAGCTCTGGTCATTCAGTACATTTAGCCCAAGGGTAACCCCGAGCCCTTTATAAATACCTGTATGATATGCAGTAATATTAGAAACCGAATTCCTCTTATTCCCCTGATATCGAAGTGATTGCCTTTTTGGTAAATCATAAATCCCCGCGGAAGTTGTAACTTGTGTAAAAGGAGCATTAGATGGCTTTTTCGTCTTTATATTGATAACACCATTGAGAGCGGAACTTCCATATATTACCGAACTAGCCCCCTTTATTATTTCGACACCCTCTATTCCTTCTGTAGGTATAAATGTCCAAAGAGGCTGACCCGCATCTCCACTTAGTAGCGGCACTCCATCTACCAACACCTGCACTCTAGAGCCTGCACCATAGCTCCACCCGCTGCCACTGCGTATTGTTGGCTGATTATCAACTACTTGCACTCCATTTATTCTCCCAATGCTTTCCTCCATATTGGTAGGTGCCGTATTGGTAATCAGATTAGGCTGTATTACCTCCATACTGACCGTCGCATTTTTTAAGAGAGTAGCTCTCTTATTCTCAGATACCACAACAGTATAAAGCAAACTCGATTTGCTTTTTAACACTACCGTATTCAACACCTCGCCATACAACACCGTTGCATCTTCATAACCTATATGCCTAGCAAAAACTTCCTTTGATGAAGAAGAGAACATAAAATCTCCCATTTCATTACTTAGACCTATAATCTTTTTGTCTGCCAAGTCCATAAATTGAACGCCTATTTGAGGTTCTCCAATCTCATTTTTTACCACCCCAGAATACATATACACCTCTTGTGCTTCTAATGCTAGTGTCAAAACTATTAATAGTACTTGTGATAATACTCGTATTCGCATATATTCGTTTATCACAAATATATTTAAACCTATCATTATGAAAAGAGTATTGCTTTGTTCTTATCTGTTTATGTCAATGGTAATGTTATCCATTGCACAAAATTGCACGCCCAACATTACCATAACGGAGCCTGGAGTATATCCTGAGCAGCCAGATACTGCATATGTAGATGTGGCATACGATTTCAGTTTTCAAATACTCGCTATTAAAGACACTACAGTAACTTTTGCAGGGCAAACAATCACTGCTAATATAGATTCTATAAGAGTAGATAATGTTATTGGGCTACCATCTAATTTTATTTACACTTGTAATCCTGCCTCTTGCACATTTAATTGGAGGGCCGTCGGATGTGTAAATGTAAAAGGGAATCCTACCAAAACTCAGGCAGGAATATATGACCTAAAAATTGCCACGACAGCCTTTGCCTCTTCTGGCATATTAAAAATACCTACCCCCGACACAACAGAAGGATACCAGCTGGTTATATTAGGAGATGGGTCAGCATCCATATTCGAACAGAAGAAAGATATAGTAGCTATATACCCGAACCCATCGGCAAATGGCGTTTTTCAACTAACGGCCAAAGAAGAACCGAGCTCTATAAGAATAACAGACCTACAAGGCAAAAACATTGTTTTTGAAGGGTGTAGCAATAACGGGATAACAACCATCGACATCTCCAATACCACCAAAGGAGTTTATCTTTTAAACCTGAAAGTAGGTGAACATTTCTATACCAAGAAGATAATACACTAGCTGTTTTACGAGTAAAAGATAAAACTTATCTTTGCACCTCTTAAACATATGGCAGCATCTGTAGCAAATAACACTAATCCGATTTCTCAGGATGACTTTCCCCCTCCGGTCCTTTCTGCTTCCCTCCCCTCCTCCCCGCTCCTCCCGCCTTCTCTTCCCTGCCGCCCCGCCGTCCTCCCCGTTCCCGCCCCCTTTTTCCTCTTTGGCGCTGGCCCCGCCGTCGCCCCCGT
>JBDNFQ010000089.1:0-3342 GCA_041689715.1 Bacteroidia bacterium | reverse complement strand
TAATATCTTGAAGTTCTTTGTATCGCTGTAGTAATTCTTTTACTCTTTGTGCAGTGTTGTAGTGCTCAGCACCTACTATGTCTGGAGAAAGTATGCGTGAGGTAGAATCTAGAGGATCTACCGCTGGGTAGATACCAAGAGAAGCTAGGTTACGAGAAAGCACTGTAGTTGCGTCCAGGTGAGCAAATGTCGTAGCTGTAGCAGGGTCAGTGATATCGTCTGCAGGTACATATACTGCCTGTACAGATGTAATAGAACCTCTGTTTGTAGAAGTAATACGCTCCTGCATCACGCCCATTTCAGATGCTAGTGTAGGTTGATAACCCACTGCAGAAGGCATACGTCCTAAAAGTGCAGATACCTCAGAACCTGCCTGAGTAAATCTAAATATATTGTCTACGAAGAAAAGTATATCTCTACCACCCGACTTTTCATCTCCATCACGGAAATACTCAGCTATAGAAAGACCTGTTAGTGCCACACGAGCTCTTGCTCCTGGAGGCTCATTCATCTGACCAAATACTAGTGTAGCTTGAGATTGTTCTAATTCTTTTTTATCTACTAGAGAAAGATCCCATCCGCCTTTTTCCATAGATTCGGTAAATTCTTTTCCGTATCTAATTACTCCAGACTCGATCATCTCTCTAAGAAGGTCATTACCCTCACGAGTACGCTCACCTACTCCAGCAAATACAGAAAGACCAGAATATGCTTTTGCGATATTATTGATAAGCTCTTGGATAAGAACTGTTTTACCAACACCAGCACCACCAAATAAACCAATTTTACCCCCTTTTGCATAAGGCTCTATAAGGTCGATTACTTTGATACCCGTGAATAAAGGCTCCGCTGCTGTCGAAAGGTTCTCATAGAGAGGAGCATCTTGGTGTATAGATCTGCCATTAGTTTTATCTAATTCTTCTATCCCATCTATAGCGTCTCCTACTACGTTTAATAGTCTTCCTTTTAGAGCTTGACCCGTAGGTACCATGATTGGGTCTCCAGAGTCGGTTACTATTGCACCTCTTACAAGACCTTCAGTAGAATCCATAGATATGGCTCTTATTGTACCTTGACCTAAGTGAGACTGTACCTCTAAAACGACTTTAGAGCCGTCATCTTTCATTACAGTAAGTGAGTTGTAGATTTTGGGTAGTGTAGAACCTTCTTGGTCGAACGCTACGTCTACAACTGGTCCAATGATTTGTGATATTTTTCCTGTGTTTGCCATGTTAACTTATGGTCGATTTAATTTATTATGAGTGCAAATGTAGGGTTTTAGGTTATGTGGAGAAGTTCTAAATAGACCAATCTATAATCAAGACAAAACAAAAAAAATTCCAAAATATAGAATATTCTAATATAAGGATTAAATTTGTAAATCAATTATAGAAAATGATGTCAGAAAGTTTTAGCATATTCGTAGTAGAAGACGATGAATTTTATAGTGAGGTATTGGAGTATCATCTTTCGCTTAACCCAGACGTTACGGTAACTAAATTTACCAATGCAAAGGAATTTCTAAAGAATTTAGATAAGAATCCAGATGCTATTACTTTGGATTATTCACTCCCGGACATGTCGGGAGAAGAAGTTCTCAGAAAGATAAAGGAGTATAATTCGGAGATTCCTGTTGTGATGGTTTCTGGCCAAGAAGATATTAAAACTGCAATAACCTTGCTTAAGGATGGGGCATATGATTATATAGTAAAGGATGAAGACACTAAAGACCGTATTTGGAATGCGATTAAAAATATTCGAGAGAACGAAGGTCTGAAAAAGGAGATCTCTGAACTAAAGCAGCAGGTTAAGAAAAAATACGACTTTACTACAAGCATCATTGGGAATAGTCCTTCAATGAAAAAGGTGTTTGCTATGATAGAGAAAGCCGTAAGTTCTAACATTACTGTATCTATAACCGGAGAAACGGGTACGGGTAAAGAAATAGTAGCTAAATCCATACACTATAACTCACCTAGAGCCAAGAAGCCTTTTCTAGCTGTAAACATCACGGCTATACCATCTGAACTTATAGAGTCAGAACTCTTTGGTCACGAGAAGGGATCTTTTACTGGAGCTAATGCACGTAGAATAGGGAAGTTTGAAGAAGCTGGAGATGGGACCATATTCTTAGATGAGATAGGAGAGATGGACATCAATATGCAAAGCAAGTTGCTCCGTGTGCTTCAAGAGCGTGAGCTGACAAGAGTAGGAGGTAATGCTATAGTCAAAATAAACTGTAGAATAATAAGTGCTACGCACAAAGACCTAGCTGAAGAAGTTCGAAAAGGAAATTTTAGAGAAGATTTATACTATAGATTATTAGGATTGCCGGTAACATTGCCGCCTCTCAGAGAGCGTGGTAATGACACTTTAGTACTAGCTAAGCACTTCATAGATGAGTATGCTGAAGAAAATGATATGGGTAGATTGAAATTATCTAGTAAGGCTCAGAATAAGCTTTTCAAGTATCCGTGGCCCGGCAATATACGTGAGCTTAAGGCTGTAGTAGAACTGTGCTGTGTAATGACCGATAGTGACTTGATAGAAGAAGAGCATATTACATTCAATTCTACGGGATCTATCGATATGTTGTTACAAAATGAGATGACATTAGAAGAATACAAGAACCGAATAGTGAAGCACTTCCTTGATAAGTATAGTAGTGATGTAGTTAATGTAGCCAAGCGACTAGATATTGGTAAGTCTACTATTTACAGAATGTTGCAAGAAAGAGCGGTATAAATATAAAGAAGATGTCAGAGGAGAAATTATACGATTTAGAACAATTAAATGCAATAGCTGCCGGAAATCCAGAATTTGTGACCAAGATGGTTAATATGTTTTTGGATATGACTCCAGGCTTGGTAGAAAGAATAGAAGCTGGACTACAGACGCAAGATTGGATAGAAGTGAGGTCTGCTGCTCATAAAATGAAGCCGTCAGTAGATATGATGGGCATCACCAGTCTGCATGTCATTGTGCGAGGTATAGAAGGGAATGCAAAAACAGAAACTAATCTAGAGCAAATACCTGAACTTTATTTCAAGCTCTCAGAAACTTTAGAGAAGGTTTATGAGCAATTACGGAATATCTGAAGATTTAGAATAATAAATGAATTTAAAAAAAGGATGGCGAGAGTCCTCCTTTTTTTTGTTACGTATCTAGTAGGGCCTCACAAAATCAGGCCCAAAATCCTTATAAAGCACAACCTGATTTCTATAACAAAACCAAATTAGTTTCGTACATTTTTTTATTATTGACAACACTGCAAACTCGTGCTATGATTTTGTTTCTAACAGCATTAAGTACAGACATTTTATTTTTACCTTCTGCTACTTT
>JBDNFQ010000088.1:0-2702 GCA_041689715.1 Bacteroidia bacterium | reverse complement strand
GGGTGCTGGAGTAGCCACTATGGGAGCCATTTTGCCTACTACTGGTAGTGTGGGCAGAGCTATCACCGTTTCTTTAGGCTCAAATAAGTCTGTGAAAGTTTTGATAATAGACAGAGGGTCAAAAGAAGCTTGTTGCTGAGGCTTAGTCACTTGCTTAGGTGGCTGCTCCTCAGGTGGCGTATAGGGTTTCGGTGGGGTGTAAACGTACATAGGTTCATCAAAAATATCTATAGCCGGGTCTACTATAACTATCTTGCGGCTATAAGAAATGTTGAGTGCGTAGTTTACAAATAGGAGTGCTAGTATTATCCCTACTTCGAATAAGATAATACGATCTGGCTTTTTGACGTTTGATTTAGGTTGCATATTATTTCTTGTTTTATTGAGTGAATACTATGCAGTAACCCAAAGGTAAACGGTATTAATATGAAGACTAAACCAAATGATGAATTGGATTGAGGAACGGGGGAAGAAAGTTTAAGATTAAGTCAAAGTGTAATACTAATCAGTCGCTGATTCAGTTCAGGCAAATTTGTGCCGGAGCACTTGGTCACTTCGAGTGGATTTGCTTCGGCAAACGAGTATCGAGAAGACTAACCTTGTTTGTCTTTGAATCTCTCTTTTACTATAGTTGGGACTTCGATATCCTCCTGCGGCGGAGGGCTATTCCGCTATTGCGGAACACTCAGTCGGACAAACGAGTATCGAGAAGACTAACCTTGTTTGTCTTTGAATCTCTCTTTTACTATCGTTGGGATGGGAGTAGGTTTGCCCTCTTCGTCTATACGCACAAAAGTGGTATTAGTAGTCACTACCACATCTTCCTGTCCAGTATATACACTTACTTTTCTAGCTTCTATTTTAAAAGTAAGAGAGGTGTTACCCATTCTAGCAACTTCTGCGTATATGCGGATTACAAAACCTTCTTTTACCTTCTTTTTAAAGACTAGCTCATCTACTTTTATGGTCACCATATTAGGTGTGTGGCAGATACTCACAGCCATAGCACTAGCGGCCTCGTCTATCCAGGCCATCATTATACCACCAAAGAGATTACCGTGAACCCCTATGTCCCTTACCATACAGATGTGTGTTGTGACTAATTGCATGGTGCAAAGGTAAGTTGTGAAATTCAAATACAAACTTGAGTTACAAGTTCAAATAGGTTTGCGTGCAGACATTTCTAATAATGGTGTTCTCAGTTCTATTGCTATATTGTTCTGTACAACTCAATGAAAAGGTTTCTAAGCTTAATCAAACCTTCAGTTGTCATTTACATTGTACTTTTGACCTATGGTTGTCAAAATCAGAAAGGAGCATATCTCAAAAGGAATAGATAAGTATAAAGGCGTTAGGCAAGAGGACATAGAAAAGCTGTTTGCTCATGGCAAGCTAAGTGCTAAAGTGTATCGTTTTGGTGATGGACGTATGTTAGTACATTACTTGACTATTGATAATGCATTGCTCTACCCCAATGAAGAAACCTTGATGGATTCTATCATTTTGGAGTAAAACACTACGCACCCCAATTCTCCCGATCCAAACTTCTATAATGTATGGCTTCTGCTAGGTGCTCCATTTGTATAGATTCGCTACCGCCTAAGTCGGCTATGGTACGACTCACTTTGAGGATGCGATCATAAGCACGAGCAGATAGGTTGAGTTTATTCATTGCATTTTTGAGTAGGAGAGCTCCTTTGCTATCTATCTCGCAGTACTTGCGTATCAGGTTACTCTCCATCTGTGCATTGCTGTAGAGCGGTAGTTCTTCGAAGCGTGCATTTTGCAATTCACGAGCAGTAATTACACGCTTGCGTATAGCGTCACTTTGTTCTTCATTGCCTGTGCTTTGCTTATTGAGCTCATCAAATTTTACGGGAGTCACTTCTATGTGTATATCTATACGGTCTAGCAGTGGTCCACTTATCTTACTCAGGTATTTCTGCACTACTCCAGGAGCACATACGCACTCCTTTTCTGGATGATTGAAGTATCCACAAGGACAAGGATTCATACTAGCCACTAGCATCATAGAGCAGGGATAGTCCACAGAAAATTTGGCTCTACTTATGGTTATCATTCTATCTTCTAATGGCTGGCGTAGCACCTCAAGTACCGTTCGCTTAAACTCTGGTAATTCGTCTAAGAAAAGTACTCCATTATGAGCCAAGCTTATTTCGCCTGGTTGAGGGTGATTACCCCCACCTACTAGAGCCACGTCACTTATGGTGTGGTGCGGACTTCTAAATGGTCTCTGAGCCATCAGTGTAGCATTGCCGCCTAGTCTGCCAGCCACAGAGTGTATCTTGGTGGTCTCCAGAGCCTCGTGCAAGTTCATAGGTGGCAGTATAGTATTCAGTCGTTTAGCCAGCATAGTTTTACCCGCTCCTGGAGGGCCTATCAAGATAATATTATGTCCGCCAGCTGCAGCTATTTCCATAGCTCGTTTTATGTTTTCTTGACCTTTTACATCACTAAAGTCATATATAAGCTTATCTACACTATCTGCAAACTCCTCTCTTGGGTTTACGATAGTTCGTTCAAATTCTTTGGTGCCTTCTAGTAGCTCTACTACGTCTTTCAGATTATCCATACCGTAGACTTCTAGGTCTTTTACTATAGCAGCTTCACGGGCATTTTCTTTAGGAACTATTAGTCTTTTGTAGCCGTCTTTTTGTGCTTGTATGGCTATGGGAAGAGCT
>JBDNFQ010000087.1:0-11000 GCA_041689715.1 Bacteroidia bacterium | reverse complement strand
GGATTGCCAAAGTAGTTGCCGCTTAAGTCTAGCTTATCTGCATTGCCAATTACGCTTACGTTGGTTCTGCCTATGTTGAAAGTGTCATTGAAGTACAAGCTGTAGAAATTATCGAAAATCGAGTTGTTTTGCAGAATGGGTATATCGTTATTCTGATAGTCATTATACGTCATATATAGTGGGGATGTAAAAATACCATTTCTACTTCTGCCTGTATATTCATTTCGGGTGATTACGTTGTTTTCTAGGTTTATAGTAAGTAAATCAGAAGTGACGTTACTGAGTAACAAACTACTAGTACTATTACTAAAGGTGTTGTTTTTGAAATTAAAAAATATTTTATTTAGAGTAAGTAAGTTATCTATTTCTTTTATCTCGATAGCAGCTCCTTCATAGAGCGACCTTTTTATAATATTATTACTAACATTTACGGATTTACGAGACCATCTGAATTCAAAAGTTAGGGGCTTTTTGATGTAGTCAAACCTAGCATATTGAACATTTACTGTCTGCTTTGCACTTACCCCATTTATAACAATACCATTACCAGGAGCATCCTTATTTTTACTTGTTATATTTATTAAATGGTTAGGAGATCCATTTATAGATAGTCCTCCATCTATACGTATAGTAGCATTTGCACCAAAAAGTAGGGTAACTCCCTTGCCAATAGTTAAAACAGCATCTTTCTTTACATATGAGGTGCCCTCTACGCTATATATACCTGGAGAAAGTGTTAAACTTTCTCTTATATAATTGGGTATTTTAGTTTGGGCCGTCGCCGCTACACATATCATTGATAATGCAAGTGCAAATAGAAACCTTTGTGCAGTTTGATATGTAGATTTACTTGTTATCAAATTACGGTTAATGTTAAACTTGGTATTATAGTTTCTACACCTCTGCTAGATAGGGTGCGTATGTTAGAGAAAATAATTACGTCTCCTACTTCTGCTCTTTGCAAGCTTTTTAGCACTTCATTATTAAAAGAAGATCCCACGTTTTTAATCGGTTTTACTATTGCATTGTACTTATTATATATAAGCATATATTCAAAGTCCGCTATATATACTTCTTCATCTACTAAGTATTCGTCCGTCTGCAATGACATCACTTTAAATTGACGGATGTTTGCTCTTTTTACTATACCACCACTGACTATACCATTTATGGAAGGTATAGGTTTTTGTAATTCTCTTGTTATAAAAGACTTTTCTGCTACTTTTATTCGCCCATATGGCATTTGAGCATATATTTTTATTTGAGTTATACCTTTAGAAAAAACGCGTGCATAGAAAATTTCTCCTTTTTTAATTACTTGACCATCAGTTATTTCAGCAGTCAGGTTGTCGTTTGCATCAAATTCGGAAGTCTTAATATTTAAAGGGTTATCTAGGCCAATATAAAGGGTAGACAGCCTAGTATTTTGAATTATGGGGTCTGCATCTATTACAGTTATCTTTTTAATGGTGATCTTTTCCCCATTGTTAAAAGTAAATGTATATCTACCCTTAGTGCTGGGATAAAAATAAAAAGAACCAGGTTTAGAAAGTCTAAAATTTTGTGTTCCATCATCGCTGGATACCTGAATATTTAGATTCCTTATTCCCGTTGTATCGAAATAGGCGTAGTACTGTATAGCTTTACCCATTGGGTGAATGGTGTCAGTTAGCGATTCTATATAATACCTAGTTTTACGTTCGTTTTCAGCAGCTTTCTCTTTCTCTAAAAACCCATTTGGTTCTATTTTTTCAAAAAACTCTTGTAGTGAAGAGTTGCCTAATATATCTGCAAAGTTTTCATCTTCAGATAATCGCATATTATCAAAAGGTAATATACTAGCATTTTCAAATAGAATGTTGTAAACTAATTTTCGGTATGCAAATACTTTTATTCTCTCAACTCTACTTTTAAAATGGCTAAGATTAAGCACCGAAACATTAAGCGGGGTTCTTTGGAAATAGTATTCAGAGGCAAGTACATAATTGCCTTCACTCGTTATCTCGTAGGCAGGAAGAGGGAGTATTTTATTGATTTCTTCTACTTCTTTCGCAGTTAGGTATTCAGAAATAGTTTTTTTATATGCTAAGAGTTTATTAAACAGGCTGTCTGCCTGCTTGCCATATATCATAACATCGTTACTAGTGCCTTCTTCTTTTCCGAATTTAAAATAGCCGAAATTATCCATTTTATCTACCTCTATAAGTTTTATCTTTAACTCATCAATATAGTTTGTGGTGTTCTTTGTGATACTTTCTATTCTTAGAAGTTTGTCCTTGATTTCGAATAATAAATCTGGCTCATTTTTCAGTAAATGTAGAAAGTACTTGGTACTCGTATTATTAAGTCGATTTACCTCTGCACTTATAAGGTCTAAGGAAGCGTTGGTTTGATATGTTGAGTCTACGAAACCTGAAGGAATAAAAGAAAATATTAAGATCAAGAAAATCAGATAAAATAGATTTACAGCCTTTTGTCTAAGGTTGTTCTCTTGACTCATATGTGACTTGAATATCCTCAATACATTTAATTCTCTTTTGTGTAGTTGAATTTTTCGAATTCTTTTAAACGATCGTTAGCACTGCTTATTTTCGTACGTAGGCTATCTATCTCCTCTTGATACTTTTGAGTACTTTCAGAAACGATTTCGTAATTTTTTTCCATCATACTAACTGATTTCGTAAGTTTTTGAGTGGCATTATTCAGTTCTGTCACAGAAGAATTAAGCGTTACTACCGTTTCCATTATTTGCTGTACTTGATGTAATTGAGAAACTTCAGCGGTACCTTGAGTTATTTCCAATTGGGTTGGATTATTCTCGTCTAATTGGGGAAATACTTTTTCCCAATTATATCCTCGCTTATCATCTCCCCATTCAAAAGCTGAGATAAGAAAAACACAAGCCTCTATACAAATACCAATGACAAAAATAGTGTTAGCATAGTGCCAGCCCAAAAATTTGAACATAGCAGCTAAAAGAATTATAAAAGCACCAAAACCATAAAAGAAGTTTAGGTAGTTGAATTGTTTTTCATTGGACATAACTATTTCTTTGCATAAAATACAAAGGATGTGCCAGTTGCAGCATTTGCTTTAGCATACCTCTGCTAGCAGTATAAAAGTATTATAAAATTATGAAAATAAGTTGATTACGGCTTATTTTCTTAATTTAGTACATTGTTTTTCTAGCAGTACAAAAACAATTATTTATCTCAAAACAAGACCTTACTCTAGAATTGAGACTAGCTATGGAATGGGTATTCGTAACTAGTTGGAGCTACGAACGTTTCTTTGATAGTTCTCATAGATGTCCAACGCAATAAGTTCACAGTGGAGCCTGCTTTATCATTCGTACCACTACCTCTGGCTCCTCCAAATGGCTGCTGTCCTACTACCGCACCTGTAGGTTTGTCATTGATGTAGAAGTTTCCAGCGGCGTTTCTAAGTTTATAAAGAGCTAGGTTTATATCATTCCTATCTTGAGCGAAGATTGATCCAGTTAAAGCATACTCTGATGTACTGTCAAGTAGTTCCATAGTTTCTTCAAATTTATCATCCTCATATACGTGAATTGTAAGTATAGGACCAAATAGCTCCTCACACATAGTTGCGTATTTTGGATTACTAGTCTCTATGATGGTAGGTCGTATAAAGTAACCTTCAGTGTCATCATAACTTCCTCCGGCTATTACTTCAGCATCAGATGCAGCCTTGGCCTCATCTATGTACTTTGCTAGTTTGGTGAATGATTTGAGATCTATTACTGCATTTACGAAATTACTAAAATCTTCAGTAGTGCCCATTTTTAGCTTATCTGTATTTTCTACGAGCATTGGCTTAAGCTCTGCCCACATGCTTTTAGGTATGTATGCTCTACTAGCAGCACTACATTTTTGTCCTTGAAACTCAAATGAACCTCTTACCAGTGCAGTATTTACTTGCTTTACGTTAGCACTTTTGTGTACCATTACGAAGTCTTTTCCGCCAGTTTCACCTACTATACGTGGATAACTACGGTATTTCTCTATATTATTTCCTATGGTTTTCCAGATGTGACGGAATACGCCAGTACTACCTGTGAAGTGGATACCTGCAAAATCTCTATGGTTAAATACTACTTCTCCAGTAGTGGGGCCATCTACAAATACTAGATTGATAACTCCGTCTGGTAATCCAGCCTCTTTGAAAAGCTCCATAATAACCTGAGCACTATATATCTGTGTCTCAGCCGGTTTCCATACTACAGTGTTTCCCATCATAGCAGGAGCTGCACATAGGTTTGCACATATACTTGTAAAATTGAATGGAGTTAATGCAAATACAAAACCTTCTAGGGGTCTATATTCTAATTGGTTCCATACTCCTGGAGAGTTCGCCGGGGGCTGTTGAGCGTATATTTCGCTCATAAACTGTACATTGAATTTAAAGAAATCTATCATTTCGCAAGCTGCATCTATTTCTGCTTGCATTGCATTCTTAGATTGTGCGAGCATGGTAGCTGCATTCATCTTATCTCTATGCGGTCCAGCTAAAAGCTCAGCTGCTTTAAGGAAAATAGCTGCTCTAGCTTGCCACGGCATACTAGCCCAAGAGTCTTTGGCTGCTAGTGCTGCATCTATAGCATCTTTTACGTGCTGGGCATTTCCCTTGTTATAAGTCCCTAGGTTATGACTAGTCTCGTGTGGAGGGTGCATACTAATTTTGTCATCCGTGTATACTTTCTTGCCACCTATGTACATAGGTATATCTACCGGTGTGCTTTTTAGTTCTTGTACTTTACTTTTTAAGCTTTGTGTTTCTGGGGTGCCTGGAGCGTAAGCTCTTACCGGTTCATTAGTTGCCGTCGGTATTTTTACTATTTGGTTCATTGCGTTAATAAGTTTCGTTCTATATCTTTAAAAAATTTCCAATTGCCAAAGTCTGGCATTGGAGAATGCAAGTTTAAGTGTTCTTTAGTAATAGGGTGCAAAAAGCTAAGCCCTAAAGCGTGTAGGTAAATACTTTTATCCGCAGTCGGTTTGGTCTGCCCATATTTCACATCGCCTACTATGCCAGTAAATGTCCTCGCAAGTTGCACCCGAATTTGATGTGGTCTACCAGTAATGGGATTTACCTTTACCAGAAAACAATGGTTTGCTGTATTAATATACTGATAGTGTAATATGGCTTTTTTACTACCTTCTCGCTCTTCCTCATACAGTTTAGTACGATTTTGCTTTGGGTCCTTTTTGAGCCAATGGGTGAGCGTGCCAGCCATTGGTTGTGGTTTCCTCCGAATAAGTGCAGCATATATTTTGGTTATATCCCTATCCTTAAATTGAGCATTCATTCTTACCAGTGCTTTACTCGTACGGGCAAAGAGTACTATGCCAGTCACATTAGTGTCTAGTCGATGTATGCAGCCTATGAATACGGCACCTGGCTTGTTATACTTCTCTTTTATGTACGCCTTTACGTGCGTTTCCAGAGAGGGGAGTCCATGTTCATTATCTTGTACCACTAGACCAGCAGGTTTACTTACTGCTATCAAGTGATTATCCTCGTAGATTACGTGTAGTTCCATTTACGTTGTGCAAAGGTAACTTTTAACGTAGTAGACCAAAACTCGAGTTTGATTAAAATAAATTGGCTCGCCCAAAGTCCTTGCAGATGGGGCAAGCTAATGCATTATGACCGCGAGCAGGACAGTACTTTCGTCCAAAGAAGATAATCTGCAGATGTATTTTGTTCCAAGTTTCTATAGGGAAAACGGCTTTTAGATCTTTTTCTGTTTTATCTACATTTTTGCCTGTACTAAGTTTCCATCTGTAGGCTAGTCTATGTATATGTGTATCCACAGGGAATGCAGGTACACCAAACGCTTGGCTCATAACCACACTGGCAGTTTTGTGACCTACTGCAGGCATCGCTTCTAAGGATTCAAAACTCTGAGGAACCTCACCACCGTGTTGGTCGATAATCATATGACTCAGTCCATGTATTCCTTTACTTTTCATAGGAGATAGGCCGCACGGTCTTATGATTGCTTTTATTTCCTCTACTGTCATTTTTATCATGTCGTATGGGTTATCTGCCTTGGCAAATAGGAGAGGAGTGATTTTATTCACCCGTTCGTCAGTACACTGAGCAGAAAGCAGAACAGCTATAAGTAGGGTATATGGATCTTTATGGTCTAGCGGTATCGGTACTTTTGGGAATTCTCGCTCTAAAATAGAGAGTATTTTGGCTGCTCTTTCTTTATTGGTCATTTAGTATACCATCAAAACGTTTACCTATTTGATTAGTTTCAGTACTTTCTATTACATATCCTCCACGTACTTTCATAGCTATATTGTTCTCATTTGTATAAGTAAACTGTGGTGTATGCCCAAAGTTCCACTGCCAAGTGCTATACTTGCTTTTCACTAGTTCTTGTACCTCTACAAGGGTATTGGGATTAATCTGCTCAACTTTAGTTACTTCTAGGGATATCTGTAATTTTTCAATGAGCTGAGACAAGAAGGCTGGCGTATCTCCCATTTCTGTTACTTCTCTCATATTCATAACTGGGCTACGTACCGAATCTACTGCATGAGTTTTAATATTAAGTTGCTTTTTCGGCCTTATGCTACCGTTCAGTTTTATGATATTACTATCATAAAGCAATGTGCCGTGATGCAGGATTCGCTTGGTCTTACTATTTACATGCTCTGCGTTTCCACTTATTTTATGTTCATTTACGAATATATCGTTACGAGGGGATATGCTATTTGGGATTCCTAATGCTGCCAAAGCATCACTTACGGGCTCTATATGTTCTCTAAAATTTACAAAGTCGACCTCTTTATTCCGGATAAATGAAAAGTTTACATTTCCTAAATCGTGAAAAACAGTGCCTCCGCCACTGAGTCTACGTGCCACTTTATGTTGATTATATGGCTCCCCTTGAGGACTAAGTTCTACTTCTTTCCAAGGATTTTGATGCTTACCAATTACCACAGCGTCGGTATTAATATAAAAGAGCAGTATATCTTCAGTACTATTCAGCACCAAATGTTCTTCGTATGCTAAATTTTCGAAAATATCCTGAGAGTCTGAGTATATTATTTGAATTTGAGTCACTAATTTGGGCAAAGAAAATAATAAGGTCAAACAAAAGGTAACAATTAGTATAAAATACTTTAAGAATTATTTGGCAAGGGTGAAGTTTAAAGTAATTTTGTACCTAATGGGGGTTAAAAAAGGATCTAGTCGAAAGATTTAGATCGCCTGTTCTCTGATTCTTTTAGAGAGCAGGAAGTTGTTTACTCTTCGGAGTAAACGAGTTTCATATTTGAGGCCGGGCTGGGGAGCCCGGCTTTTTTGTAGCTCGTTTTTAATATCCGTAAGTTTCGGTTTATGTATTGATTCCTTTTTTGCAACTTATTTCACAATAAAGCTAACTAGACATTGCTATCTGCCACCGTTGTTATGTGTCAATCTGGCATTTATTTTACTGTCATAATCTCTAACCTCTTCTGCATACTAGATTAGTCTTGTTCTTGTATGAATTTTCTTATTTTTAGATTTTATTGAGTAGAGATCTGCTTTTCAATGCATTTAATAAGTAACTGTGTCGATTGGATAATTGAACGACTGTTTGGTTATATATATAATAGTAATAATCATGCGTTTTGGCATAGCATTTGCCTACTTTCATTTGGGGTTAATAAAGGATCTAATCCATTGGATTAGATCGCCTACCCTCCGATTCTTTTGGAGGGTAGGAATTTATTTAAATTACCTTCGGGGAATTTAAGTTTCATATATAAAGCCGGGCTGGGGAGCCCGGCTTTTTTTGTTATAAATTTTGTAGCTTTTGGGCTTATATAATTAAAATTTGCTGTCTCAAAAAGAATGTATCCCTTTTTGGAAGTAGTCATACTTATTACAATTATAGTTTCAGGAACCTAGCTCTGTACTACTGGAAGAAAGGTGAACAGAATGAGGCTGAAAGATATTTTCAGAAAGCTTTTGAGTACAAAGCACGTAAAGATGATTTGCTGACTGAGTGGTATGAGGAATTTAAAAATTCAACGATTTAGTAATTCAATTATCCGAATATTCAATCCCTAACTCTGCCTGCCAGCCAACATATACATTATCTCTTCAAGATAAGATTTATCACCTGAAGTATTGAAATGTTGAAGTGCATTCAAGCTTTTGTCCGTGTATTCTTGAGCTAGTTTTAAGGTGTAGTTGTTAGCACCAGAGTTGTCCATAGTTTCTTTTACGTGAGCTATGGCTAAGGTTTCAGACGAATAAGAAGCAAGAACGTTTTTTCTCTCTTCTTCGTTTATTCTAGACCACATCTCGTTCCACAGATAGGTTTTCTTCTTTTCTAGGATATCGCCACCTATACGTTTACCTACTTTGGCAGTTTCACCAAAACTATCTAGGTAGTCATCCATCAGCTGAAAGCCGAGACCTATGGAGATTCCAAGATCGTACAGTTTTTTGCCATCTTCTTTGCTAGCTCCGCCTAAGATAGCACCGGCTTGCAGGCTAAATCCTAATAGTACCGCAGTCTTCTGACGAATCATGTCTAAGTATGCTTCGTTACTCACTGTATCCATCTTCTCAAATTCCATATCATTCATTTGCCCTTCGCAGAGTTCACGAGCCATAGCATTAAAGAGTTTTAAAATCTCCACATTGCCTACTTCTGCTAGTTTTTCGTAGACTTCTATTTGCAGTAAATCACCTGAGAGTATAGCTGTAGCATCATCCCACTTGATATGCACAGTTTCTTGGCCTCTACGCAGTGGTGAGTTATCCATAATATCATCGTGTAGTAGCGTGAAGTTGTGAAACATTTCAACTGCTTGAGCTACTTTGAGTACTTCATCGGTATACTCGTCATTATACATTTTGTAAGCTGCCAAGACCATCGCTGGTCGGATGCGTTTGCCACCAAGACTAAGTATATAGCTAATAGGCTCATACACAGCTCTTGGTGAGCCTGGTTGGTTTATGATCTCTGCTATTGCAGGTTCTAAGTCGGTGAGTAGTTGTTTTAGTTTTTGCAAAATTTACTATGTGCTAGTTATCTTGTATGTAGAATAGTATATGAACAATGGAAGTAGCAATTGTTTGAATTAAGATGAGATTAGTTTGTTGCTTATTGAAGACATTAATACCAAGTCTTTTGATGATAAGTGCTAACCAAGATATCCAATAAAGAAGGAACCCAAAACCTAAAAAGGAACGAATAGCCGAATCGTAGTATATGTCTTTAGTTAATTCGTAATGGCTTAGAATTAAATATAATAGAAAGAATAAGAAGTAAATGATTGCAACACTAACAATAATGAACCATCCCTTTCTATAAACTTTTCTTTTCATTCAATCTACAACTCCATCATTCAAAATTACGAATGTCTCTCCTCCACAAACACAAAATCAATATTTCGTTTTGCTAAGTCGGTATTCTTCACTCGTATACGTACCTGCTGACCCATACTGTAGGTCTTTTTAGTCCGATCGCCTATTACTTTTTTCTTCTCTGGTAAGAAGGTATAGTGGTCGCCTTTTAAATCTCTAAGTCTTACCATTCCCTCACATTTATTCTCTACTATTTCTACAAATATACCCCAGTCAGTAACACCGCTTATGATTCCGTCAAACTCTTCTCCTTTGAAGTTAGCCATATACTCTACCTGCTTATATTTGATACTTGCACGCTCAGCACTCGTAGCTTTTTGCTCTTGCTTGCTACTGTGGCTTGCCATTCTTTCCACATCGCCATAGTCAAAAGACTTATGTTTTGTAAGGTAGTCTTGCAGCATTCTATGCGTTATTAGATCTGGATACCTACGAATAGGAGACGTGAAGTGAGCATAGTAATCAAAAGCTAGGCCAAAATGACCTATTTTTTGACTTGTATAATACGCCTTTTGCATACTTCGTATCGCTAGAGGCTGTAGGATATCACCTTCCATAGTGCCTTCTATTTTAGCTACCATTTCGTTGATAGAATGACTGTAAGCCTTGTAGCTACTGGTATCTATTTTAATGCCAAACTCCAATGCTGTCTCTGCGAATTCTAATATTCTTTCTTCACTTGGCTCCTCGTGCACACGGTAGGGAAGTGGCATCTTATCATTTTTGGTATAGAGGTGCATAGCGACATATTTATTGGCCAGCAGCATATATTCCTCTATCATTTTGTGTGCATCTTTACGCATTTTAGGTATTACGGCCGTCGGGGTTCCTTGTTCGTCCAGCACAAATCTAAATTCCGTTGTCTCAAAGTTTATAGCTCCATTTTCATAGCGAGCATTTCTGAGGTGTAGAGCAATGTCATTCATTGTTTCTAGTTCCTTAGCACACGTGCCAGTCTTATTTTCTATCACCTCTTGTGCATCTTCATACGAAAATCTGTGATCTGAGTAGATTACTGTTTTAGCAAAACGGTATTTCTTCACCGTACCTTGAGCATCTAGCTCAAAAATGGCTGAGAACGTAAGTGATTCTTCGTGTGGACGCAGAGAGCACAACTCATTACTGAGTCGCTCAGGTAGCATCGGGATAGTTCTATCTACTAGGTACACTGAAGTAGCCCTGTTTACTGCCTCTTGGTCTATAGTGTCTCCCGGAGTAACAAAGTGAGATACGTCTGCTATATGTACACCTATTTCTATATTACCGTTTGGCAAGGTCTGAAAACTAAGTGCATCATCAAAATCTTTTGCATCAGCAGGATCTATTGTGAAAGTAGTTATTTTTCTAAAGTCTTCTCGTTTAGCTATTTCAGCGTCAGATATTTTTGTAGGGAATTCGCTTGCTGCTTGTTCCACTTCATCTTCAAACTTGGTACTAAAACCAAACTCAGCAACTATGGCGTGCATTTCTGCAGTATTCTCACCTGACCTGCCTAATACTTCTACCACGGCAGCATACGGATTTTTAGCTTTTGCCGGCCAGTCTCGTAATTTAAAGATGACTTTGTCGCCATCTGTCGCTCCATTTATTCGCTCTTT
>JBDNFQ010000086.1:0-24705 GCA_041689715.1 Bacteroidia bacterium | reverse complement strand
TATATTATTATTATTATTATCAGATATAATTTCAACTTTATATACACCCGGAGCTAGATTTTTAAAAATTATGGTGGTATCAGTGGTTATAAAATTTTGACAAATAGTTTTTTTACCTTGCTTCAACCTTATTATATAAGATTGTGGTTTTATAAGTGCTAAAGTTAATGTTAGCGACGAAATAGATTTAAAACTAGGCTGTATTAAAATAGTATCTGTATTATTAGTTTTATTAAATAAATCTAAGATTGCTCCCTCTGCTAAGACTATTTCGAGCTTATTAGAATAAATATAAGGGTTAGATGGAAGCATTAATGAAGTTCCATTAATGGTATATGTATCTATTTTAACTATTTCATTATCAGAAGTTAAAATAATTTTAGAGGGGTCTATTGATTGGATTGGTGTATTGGATACTATAGAAATCAACGATTGTGATACAGATACGGAAAGCTTTGGAGCGTATTTTAAAGTATTAAGTTCTAGTATGTGTTTAAAGTTAAACTTGCTAGATTTTAAATAAACATCTATTAATGTAGTGTCGCTCTTAGGTTTAAAGAAAGCAGTTATAGTGTCTTTAGATAAAGATAATTGAAATGTAATAATACTATCGGCAATAAGTAGTGAGATACTGTCACTTAGAATGGGTTTATTGGATACTAGCTGTATTATTCCTGGTGCAGTTTTAAGGGTTAGTATAAGTTTGTAAGGATTGTTATTTTGGTTGGGAAAAAGTAATAGTGTGTCTATCGAATTACTGTCACTATGTATGACTTTAGAAAGTGTAATATTTTCGTCTTTATCTAGTTTTAGGTTTTTATTAGCATCGTTTAAGCTGAGTATGTTAAATATAGATTTTGGTAGGTTTTGAATTATATAGGTGCCATCTTCTCTTGTTTTTGTCATATAGTCGGGCTTACCTGTCAATATTAAGCTATCGTTAATAGTCTTATATAAATGAACGTTACATCCATTGCAAGGTTTATTGGTTAGCAGATCCGTAACAAAACCTTGAACACTTAGAGAGTCAAGATAGGAGCCAGTAGAAAAGATATAGCTATAGTCCATTAAGGGATTAGACTCATTAAGGTCTATAACAGATCCGTTAAAGTGTAGAGTATAGGTTGTGTTTTTTAGTAGAGAATCATTTAGGGTAATTATTAATTTCTTACCTTTAGTCTCAATAGTAGGATTACTTTTTTGGCTCGGAGATATTATGAGTAATTCATTGATTTTGGTGGTAGAAATATATTCATCAAATGTGAAGGATATATGTTTGGTTTTAACATCTAGACTCGCACTGTCTGGGAATACAAACTGTACTCTCGGTGGGTTTATGTCCTTATCTCCCCCGTCTAGTTGTTGAATAGAAGCACAGGAATAGAACAGAAGAATAAACGGCAAGAAATGTTTCATCTAACGGCCAAAATGTACAATTAATACAGAAATGTCAGCCGGACTGACACCGCTAATTCTGGATGCTTGTCCTATATTTTCGGGCTTGATAGTAGACAGTTTATCTCGTGCTTCGAGAGAAAGTGACTTAATGGCTTGGTAATTAAAAGAGGCGTCGATTTTATAGTTTTCGAGCTTAATTAATTTTTGGACATTTTCCTCTTCATTTTTGATGTATCCTTTGTACTTTATTTGTATTTCGACTTGTTCTAATTCTTCTTCACTAAACGCGGTAAGTAATGAATTGATAGTATCTATTTCAAGCAATCGTTTGTAGTTAATTTGTGGTCGGGCTAGGACTTTTTCAATGACATAATTTTGTGGTATTTCGGCTGTTCCGTATTTTGTCAATATAGGGTTTGCGTCTAAAGGACTGACTGTTTTTTTACGAACTATAGTTTCTATCTTAGCGATGTTTTGTTGTTTAAGCGACATGGTGTTGTATTCAATTTCACTAATCGTCCCCAATTTATAAGCCAATGGCATTAGTCTCGCGTCTGCGTTATCTTGCCGTAATAATATGCGGTATTCAGCACGACTAGTAAACATTCTGTAAGGCTCTTTCGTGCCCTTATTCACCAAATCGTCTATGAGTACACCTATATATGCGTCGCTTCTTCTGAGAATGAACGGCTCTTTATTGTTTACGTTTTGATGAGCATTTATACCAGCCATAAGGCCCTGACAACCAGCCTCTTCGTAGCCCGTTGTGCCGTTTATTTGGCCGGCAAAGAAAAGATTAGCTATTCCTTTAGTTTCAAGAGTCTGTTTGAGTTGCGTAGGAAAGAGAAAGTCGTATTCTATTGCATATCCCGGCCTAAAGATCTTAGCTTGTTCAAAACCCTTAATTTTTCGTAGGGCATTAAATTGAACTTCTTGTGGCAGAGACGTGCTGAAACCGTTTATATAAGTTTCGTAGGTGTTCCAACCTTCGGGTTCAACGAATATTTGATGTCTGGTGCGTTCGGCAAACCGGTTAACCTTATCTTCTACCGAAGGACAGTATCGTGGCCCTATCCCTTGGATAGCACCGTTAAAAAGAGGAGAGTCTTCAAAGGAAGCTCTGAGAATGTCATGTACCTCTTCGTTTGTGTAGGTTATGTGGCAGCTGTGTTGTTTGGTTATTTCGGTAGGTTGGCGAAAAGAAAAACATTTTGGGTTTACATCTCCGGCTTGCTCTTCTAAAATCTTATAATTAATCGTTCTACCGTCTACCCTGGGTGGTGTGCCCGTTTTCATGCGTCCCGCTTCAAAGCCTAAAGCGGTTAATTGTTCGGTTATTCCATAGGCAGCGGCATCCCCCATCCGGCCTCCTGTCATCTTTTTAGTGCCTATGTGGATGACGCCGTTCATAAACGTTCCGCTAGTGATTATTACCGACTTAGCAGAATATTTGTTGCCAGAAGAGGTGAGAACTCCCGTCGCGGTGTTGTTTTCTATTTTAATAGAGGTTACAGAGTCCTGTATAAAATCAATATTAAAATTTTGTTCGAGGAGTTCTCTCCATTTAAGGGAAAACATGGTTCTGTCGTTTTGTGATCTAGGACTCCACATTGCAGGACCCTTAGAGGTGTTTAGCATCCTAAATTGCATCATGCTGTAGTCAGACACAATTCCTGACAACCCCCCCAAAGCGTCAATTTCGCGGATAATTTGACCTTTTGCCACTCCGCCCATAGCTGGGTTGCAAGACATCTTTGCTATGGTTTCCATGTTCATGGTTAGGAGCAACACTTTCGAACCCAACTTGGCCGCCACATGAGCGGCTTCACAACCAGCGTGCCCAGCACCTACTATTATTACATCATACATATTTAACGGCGTTTCACGTGGAACAATACAAATTTAAAAAGCGATCTTCCTGTGTGGTCATTTTTTGTTTTTCAGTTTCAGTTTCATCTGTGTAACCTGCAAGATGCAACAGGGCGTGAATGCATATTCTGCTTAGTTCGCGATATAATGTTTCGCCTAAAGCCCTAGAGTTTTCTTGTATTCTGTCCCAGCTTACAACCACCTCGTTCTCTTCTAAATCGTTATCGTCTTCGTAGTCGAATGTGATTACGTCCGTATAGTAGTCGTGGCCGAGGCTATCTCTGTTGACTTTGAGCACTCGCTCGTCTGATAGAAAGTAAAAGATTACTGGCTTTGTTAGAGCCAAATCGGTGTGCACCCTAGATAGTGCTTCTGTGTTTAATATCAGACCCACTTCGGAGTAAGATGTCTCTAATTGTATTTTATTTAATAACATGGATAACGCCTTTTTCTGTTTTCTTTTCGCCCAGCAAGCCATACAGGTTTATAGTGTAGAGGTACGTTCCAGCCGGAACCTCTTCGTTTCGATAATAGAAGTAGTAGGATTCGTTGGTTGGTAGGTCAGCAATCTTCTCACCCCACCTGGTGTATATTGCATATCTAGACCTGTCGTGGTCGATGCCCGTTCCCTTTACCACAAACTTGTTATTTTCTGTTGTGGGGTTAATGGCTGTAGGGACGTAGATTTTAAGCGAATCATATAGACAAACCACATTGCTTGTGCTTGTTGCGATAGTAGGGTACCTATTAGAAGCCTCCTTAGCGGTTATTCGATAGCATCCGACAGAGTCTACAAAGCTTGTGGCGGTAAACGGGAAGGCCGAACTGCTTACGTCGTTCCACGTGGAACCAACCGTTAATTTTTGTAATGTGTAGTATGAAACGCCAATATCCCAACCTATGTAGTCGTTGTGGAATATAGCCGACTCTAGCGACAGTAAAATGTTTCGCGAAACGCTAGACTCTAGCATCGGGTTGCCACACCCGTCTTGAGCTATTATTTTGTAATAATAGCTTGATTTATTTATGTTAACGACCCGATCTATAGTGTTATAATTAACGACACCCCGTATGGGCCTTGTGGTGGCACAACTCTGAAAACCAACACCATCCTCGCTTTTGAGAACATCAAAACGATAAACATCTGAACAATCTACACATAGCCAGTTTATTGACAGGGCTTCGCTACCAAAAACCGTAACTAATTCTAAATATAGTATTGCTGGCTTTACGGGTTCTCGGGTGTTAATCTGCACCTTATTGCTTGAAGAAGTTATGGTTTTCGCGTCTTTAGTCGTGAAGGATCTTATATAAAAAACAAGAGTATCCCCAAGGACAACTCCAGAATGTAGATACGTTGATGTTGAGCTATTTAAGTCTGAAATTTTATTAAAGGAACTCCCGTTGACAGATAGAAATAGCTGTTGTTTGTCAATGATTTTCCAGCCCGTATAAAGTGACCAGTTAAGAGTTGCCGTTTGGGAACACGTGTCGAAAGTGCTTTTTATAAAACTAACGGTGTGTGGTTCGGATATGAGCGAAGACAAATTGCAGCTGTCTAATGTGGCAACGACTATAGGAAATACAGAGGCCGGATCAGCGGAAACAGTATAATTTGTGAATGTCGTTTTACCTATAGAAGCCCCGTCTCCCGATATATAATTGTAAATTTCGTATTCTCTAGTGTCGGGAGAAGGGTTTTGAGACCAACCAGCAATTATGTCTTGACTATTTAAGTCGTAGCTTACCGAGTCGAGTTCTATGTTTGTTGGGTACGTAATATCTATTGAGATAGTATCTGTGTTTAGAATAGTTGTCCCGTCACAAGCGGTGTGAACCTGTAAGTAGTATCGCCAGTTAGTGTTTAGTAACACTAATTGATGAGGATATTCCGTTACCGCGAACACGAGGATTATGTCTATTAGATTAAAAGCCCCCCCATTTTCGCTACCATATATTTCGTATTTAGTAAAAGAGCCACAAAGATCTGAAGTCGCTTTCCATTTTATTGTTACTATAGCGTCACTGTTGTTAATACAGGCCCGCAACATTTGTGGAGGTTGAGTTACTGCGTAACTCTCCAGTCCAAAAAAGAACAATATAAAAAAGATATATTTCAACTTGGCAACGATTATCTAGTATAACGCTATTATTTTGCAAAAATTACGATAAACCATTAGTTATGAAAGGAAGTAAGACGGAAAGTGAAAAAAATTCTGAAATGGAGCCAGAGTTGCACAGGTTAAATAAATACATAGCCAACGCTGGCATATGTAGTAGAAGAAAGGCCGATGAGCTGATAGCGGAAGGAAGGGTAAAGGTAAATAATCGAGTAATAAAAGATTTGGGGGTAAAGGTGACTTTGGAAGATAAAGTACAGGTAGACAACAACTTAATCTCCAGCGGAACGCGTTTTTATGTCCTTGTTAATAAGCCTAGAAATGTAATTTGCACAACAAGTGACGAGAATGATCGTAAAACGGTAATCGATTTATTGCCAGAAAGATTAAAGCATTTGTATCCCGTAGGGCGACTAGACAGGAACACTACAGGAGTTTTACTTCTCACAAATGACGGTACGCTGACTCAAAACCTGCTTCATCCGACAAAGAAAGTGAGGAAAGTTTACAAAGCAAAAGTGGCTAGGCAGCTTACGCAAGAAGAGATGAACGACATGGTAAAGGGTGTAGAGTTAGAAGATGGCGTGTGTAAATTTGACAAAATCGTGGAACTTAACGAGGACGAGTCTTTCCGATACGGGATAGAGATACATTCTGGCAAGAACAGAGTGATACGTCGAATGTTTGAGGCCATTAGCAACGAGGTTCTAAAGCTAGATAGGGTGCTGTTTCACACCTTTGAAAAAAGAGGAATACAGAAGGGAGGATTTAGAGAGCTAACAGGAAATGAGCTAAAAGGCTTGGAGGTGTTTTTAAGAACAAAGAAGTAAATTTGAAGATATGAAAAAGTATATAGCGTTAGCCGTTTTGATAGCGGGGGTTGTTTCGTGTAAAGAATCCTTGCCACCGATAGACTTTAGCCAGCCCGTTAGAGTTTTGATTGATTCTGCATATACAGTAGAAAATGCAGAATTAATAAAGGTGACTAAAAGGGGTATTCTTATTGAGGACTTAACCGGGGTAAAATGCGTTAACTGTCCAGATGCGGCGGCGGCGGCGGCCAACATTAAACTAAACGACGAAGAACATACGGTTGTAATTCTGGGTTTATACACTATGGCTCCTCCTGCGTTTTCTACCCCCTTTCCAAATTATCAAGATCTTAGAACAGATGTAGCACAGAGCATAGGATCTAACATTTATGCTTTTAGTAATTTACTGCCTGCCGGAGGTGTGAATAGAACTCCTTTAAATGAGGGTGAGCCTTTAAATGTAAGCTACCCACAATGGCAAAGTTTAGCCAACAGATTTGCAGAGGATTCCGCTATAGTCAATATAGAAACATCACACACGTTTGTAAACGACAGCACGGTGGAGTTTATAGGCAATTTTGAGTTCAGAGAAGATGCTATTGCAGAACCATTTGTCGCTATATTTTTAATAGAAGATGATATTATACACCCACAATATTATAGTGGAGGGACTAACTATGATTACATACATAAACACGTAGTTAGAAAAGCGTATACCGCCTATAATGGCATTCCTCTATTTGGTGTAGAATCCGGGTTAGCCGTTAAAGGAGGAGGATTAAAAAAAGGATGGGAACTCAATATCCCAAGTTACGTGAATGCAGAGAAAGCGAGCATTGTGGTTGTGGTGAGCTATAATGATGGAGAGAACAAACAAGTGATTCAGTGCACGGAAGTGAAACTGAAATAAGCACCGTAAATTCCTCACATATAGAGGAGTTTATTATGTATCTGAGTCTCGACCGGTCGCTAAGCAAAAACACCGTAAACGCATACAGGTCTGACATTTATAAGCTTTTAAACTTTGTAGAGGGCAAGAATCTTTCTACGGTCTCTTCCATTGAAATCACGGGGTTTATACATTTTGTAAATGATATTGGACTTAGCCCCAGATCGTTAGCTAGAATTATTTCGTGTCTTAAAACTTTCTATAAACACATGGTTATAGACGAGGTAATCTCACGCAATCCTCTTGAGCTAGTAAAAACACCAAAGCTCTCTAGGAACCTTCCAGATGTTTTGTCTCACATAGAAATATCTACTATGATGGAGCAGATAGATTTTTCTAAAAAGTCGGGCGAACGAAGTAAGCTAATAATTATGTTGTTATATGGAAGCGGCTTAAGGGTTACAGAGTTGGTAGATCTTCATGTTAACGATTTATTTTTAGAAGACGCATTTATGAAGGTGCTGGGAAAAGGAGAAAAAGAACGCCTGGTGCCACTGGGAGGTAAAACGATAAGACAGGTACAGTACTATCTAGAGCACTATAGAAGAGACGTAGAAAGCGAAAAGTCAAAAAACAGGCTGATACTAAACCTAAAAGGCTCTCCTCTTAGTAGAGTTTCTGTTTTTAAAATGATAAAAGAGTTAGCGGCAAAAGCGGGGATAGAAAAAACGATAAGTCCACATACGTTAAGGCATTCATTTGCAACTGTTTTAGTGGAGGCGGGTGCAGACCTTAGAGCCGTACAGCAGATGCTTGGCCACTCTAGTATTACCACCACAGAAATATATACGCACTTAGATAAATCATACCTTAAGGCGGTAATCGAAGAATATCACCCAAGATCGTAATGATAATATATAACGTAACTATAAGTATTAGACCAGATTTAGAAGATGAAGTGCTGGATTGGCTAAAAAATGAGCATATTCCCGAAGTCTTAGAAACGGGGCTGTTCTTGGAGCACCACATTTTTAAAATATTCGAGTCTTCGGATCGTCCAACGCACAACTCGTTTGCTATTCAGTATCACTTAGAAAGCTGGCAACAATTCAAAGAATATGAAGCAAACTACGCCACAGCTCTAAAACAAAAAACGGAAGCAAAGTATGGTGAAAACTTATTGGCCTTTAGAACCTTTTTGGAAAAACTGTAATGCGGTACCCCACCCCACTGCAGAGCAAACTATAAAAAGGATGCTCACTGGCAAAAAGAACCTTGCCGCCCCCACCGGGCCCGTAATGATAATAAAGTAAGCGATTGTAAGGAGTAAGAATTTCATCGTTTTCCAAGAACGAAGACAGAACACAAAGCCAAGCAATTTCAAAAGACTAAACAAAGTGCCCGCAAGTAAAATAAACACAAGCCAAGGGTTAGCCGAAAGGCTCTTTTTTATTTCTTGCCACTTGTTTCCAAAAAGCATCTCTGTCAAACTAGTCTCGTTTGTCTTTTCATTAAAAAAGGTATAAAGTTCAAATCTTCCAGGGTCTATCATCATTTTAACGCAGCCAAGAATATGGACTTGTGTATACGCGGCGAGGTTTTGTGAAATAGCCTTTATGCCGATTTCTTTTGCGTTATGCAGATAGGATGGATACTCCGCTTCTGTTCTTGGCACAACGAGATTTGGCGAATTAACAAACTGCTGAGCAGAATCATAACCATATTTTTTAGCTATAGTCAGTTTTGCATTGTATTGAGTTAGGTTAATGGTTGAAATGGAACTGTACTCAAAGCTATTTGTAGATGTATAATTGAGAAATGAAAAGACAACAAATGCAAGAAAAGGAAGCAAGGTGAATGATTCCCGTTTTTTGTGTTTTACTAAAAGAAAAATAAAAAGAATTGGAGACAACCAAGCGGAGGGCAACAAAACAGGCTTAACCAACAAGGCCGAAGCCCATAGTACACTTATTGCAATAGTTTTGATTTTGAAAGAGGACTTTGAAGTGTAGAATATTAAGACCAAAGTAGAAATGAGGCTAGCAAGCAACAGGTCAGATAAAAAGAAGCCGACATGAAGGAAAAACGCTAATTGTGTTATAAATCCAATGCTGTAAACTATGAATATGCCCCTTTTTAATGAAAAATGTTTCAAAAGATGTAGCCCTAGCAAAAAATTTAGCAGTACAAGAAGTATCTGAAAGGTTGATGTCAAATACGGGTTTATTTGTTGAAATAACAGAACTACGGGGAACCCAACAGTTCTTTTAGAGAACAGCCTATAGTCTAATTCGTTATGTAGATTTCCTGAATATAATGTGTTGTGATGCAACAGGTTGTGTGCAGCATATACGTATTCTTCTCCGTCGTTAGTGTTGGGGTATTCATAGCAAAACCGACCAGCAAGTAGGCCTAAGCAAATAAGCAGAATAAAAAGAAAAGCGTTTCTCATTGCACGTGATTTAGTTACAAATCTTACAAATTTGTGGGCTATTTAACAAATAGTTATTATGCTCGTGACAATAGATTCTTACTTTTGTAGTAGAAATAATTAACAAAACAAACAAAATGAAAAAAATTTACACTTTATTAGTTGGACTAGTTTTTAGTTTAACTGTTTCAGCTCAATGCACTGAATTGTTTTTTAGTGAATACTCTGAAGGCTCTTCCAACAACAAGTATTTGGAGATTTATAACCCGACAAGTTCGGCTGTCGACTTAAGTACGTATTCTGTGTTTATGATTAACAATGGCGGTTCAAACGCTGCCAATAACAAAACGTTCCAATTATACGGTACGCTTGATGTTGGTGGAGTTTTTGTAATTTGCACAGATCAATCAAACGCTAGCATTCTGGCGGTTGCAGACACGGCATTATCGTACCCTAGTGTTTCTCACTTTAATGGTGACGACGGTCTTTGTCTTCTAAACGGAACCGACACTATAGACGTAATTGGTGTTCGTTGGGTAGATCCTGGAACTAATTGGTCCGTTGGTTCGGGTAGCACCTTAAACACCACATTGGTTAGAAAATTCAGTGTTGCTCAAGGTCAATTAGATTGGGCAGTAGGAGCGACGGAATGGGACGCATACGCTATTGACGAATGGTCTTATGCAGGAGCACACAGCTCTACTTGCGGACCAGCTACAGAGCCATCTTCTGCCGCCTCAAACCCTACACAAGACGCCGCAGATGTAATTTCAATATATAGCCAATCATATACCAATCCGGCTTCAATAGACTATTTCCCAAATTGGGGACAAAGTACGCAGTACAGCGTTTTTGAAATCGGAACCGATTCGATGATAAAGTATGGCAACTTAAATTATCAAGGTATTGATTTCAACACAAACGAAATAGACGCTTCTTCAATGGAGTATTTACACATGGACGTGTGGACTGCTGATGTTAATGATTTAATGGTTTTTCCTATAAGCAGAGGCGGTGAAAGAAGTGTTACCAAAGGACTAACGAAGGGAAACTGGACCAGTTTAGATATACCTTTATCTGATTATACTTCTCAAGGCCTTTCGGCATCTGACATTTTTCAGTTGAAATTAGAAGATCCCGCTAGATCTGGCGGGACTATTTTTATAGACAATGTTTATTTCTGGAAAATGCCTACGTTAGTTTATAATGTAGCTGACATTGCAGATGTAATTATGTTAGATGCTGATTTAGCCGCAACTAATGAAGATGCCTTATATGAACTTACGGGTGTTGTTTATGGTGTTGACTTAGATGGAAACGCCGGTATTTCTTTCACAATAATTGACGAGACGGCGGGTATTAATATATTTAATTTTAATGATGTAGATGATTATGTAGTAACTGAAGGAGATGAAATTACAGTTAAGGGAAAGATAGATTTTTATAGAGGATTGCTAGAGCTTGTTGCTGACAGTATTAAGGTGAACTCTTCTGGTAACACACTTAAATCTGCTACACAGGTAGAAGCTCCATCAGAGGCTACCGAGTCAGACTTTATCGTTTTGAGAAAAGTTTGGATCACAAACGATACAACTACCGTTTGGCCAGACAATGGAAACGTTGAACTTACAAACGATGCTGCAGATACTTTCCAGATCAGAATTGATAGAGATATTCCAGGAATCGTTGGAATGCCAGTTGCTTTCGACACTATGGTTATAGTAGGTATTGGAGGACAATTTGATGCATCTGCTCCATACAACGAAGGGTATCAAATATTCCCAAGAGGTTTAGGTGACATAACAGAGTGGGTGAGGATTATCGGCTCTGTAAAAGAGGGTGTAATCGAAACTAGAGTATATCCAAACCCAACGAACAGTAACCTTACTGTTTTAGGAACTCAAAAATGGGATACATACCAGGTGTTTAATATCTTAGGTGGAATCGTTTTAGAAGGAAGTTTATCAAACAACAACCTTACTGTTTCAGAACTAAACGGAGGTACTTACATAGTAAAACTATATGCAGGTGAAAACACAGGCGTAGCAAGATTTGTAGTTAACAGGTAATTACAAGCTTTTAATTAAAAAAGAAAGGGCTTCCTCATTTGAGGAGGCCCTTTCTTTTGTGGCCTATCTAGATATTATTACAATACTTTTATGAATGCTTGGCGAGAGAAAATAATAGACTTATCTTTGCACTCAATTATCGCGGGATGGAGCAGTGGTAGCTCGTCGGGCTCATAACCCGAAGGTCACAGGTTCGAGTCCTGTTCCCGCAACCACATTACAGCCTTAGACATTAGTTTGAGGCTTTTTTTGTTATATGGAAATCAACTACACGGTATATTGTCTTTATTCCTTTAAGTATGATAAGATTTATGTGGGTTACACCTCAGACTTGATCTCAAGGTTTCGCTCTCACAATAGCTTAGCAACAAAAGGATATACGCTAAGACATAGACCCTGGATAGTAGCTTACACCGAAGAACTGGAATCAAAGAGTGTGGCTATGAAACGAGAGAAGGAGTTGAAATCGTCCAGAGGAAGAGCTTATTTAAGAGAGCACATTAGAAATAATTATAGCTAGTGAGGGGTCATATCCGTCGGCTGACGGACATAAAGTTGAGCCCCTCTTGTAACCATACAGGTAGCTATGCACCCCGTTTTATGCCATTGGTTTTAGAATGATATTATCTAGCAATCTCACCCCTTCATATTCTATAACGGTAAGCACTGCGGCACTATCACATTCTTCCAAAGAAGTTATTTCTTCTAATGTTATAGTGTCTACAACTACTAGGTAGTCTGTGTGGGTGCCCTTTTGGGCTTCTATGAATTGCTTCGCCTTCTTTAACGCTTCGGGCAGCCCCATTTCGCCTAGGTCACTTACAAGGCCGGAAAGGGCTTTGTAAATGAACGCCGCGTTGTTTCTCCCCTTCTCTGATAAGCGAATATTTCTAGAGCTCATTGCCAGCCCGTTTGTTTCTCGCTTTATAGGCACTACCACTATTGTGGGCGGCGAGTCGATTAACTCAGCCAGCCTCTTAGCCACTACGGTTTGTTGAAAGTCTTTTTGCCCAAAAAACGCTTGATTCGGGCTTATAATTTTAAAGAACCTGTAAAGCACATTGCACACACCTTGAAAATGTCCGGGTCTGCTCGCACCCTCTATTTTGTGGTCTAGACCTAGTAAATCAAACTCCCGTTGAACGTACTCTTGTGGATAAACCTCTTCATATTTTGGAAGAAACAGCACATCGCAGCCGCATTTAATGAGTAGAGCAATGTCATTTTCGATGGGTTTTGGATATTCGTTTAAATCTGCCACTTCCCCAAACTGTGTAGGATTTACAAATATACTGCACACGGTAATGTTTGATTGAGCTACGCTAGCTTCTACTAAAGAAGCGTGTCCAGCGTGGAGTGCACCCATGGTTGGCACAAAGCCAATTGTAACTTTTGGGTTGTCTGTGCGTATAGAGTTTAGATAGCGAGAAAGGTCGTCAGATGCTTTTATTATATGCATATATATACAAAAAAAATACTTAAAATACAATAGTGCCACGTTATTATTATAGATAAATACGGCAGTATCTTTGCAATTGTAAAACATAAAGACGTTCTATGGACAATACACAAGAAAGAAAAAAAATTCTATTTATCTCTTCTGAGATGAGACCGTTTTTAGACGGAGATACTCCATTGGCAGAAATCGCAAGGTACTTACCTCAAAAAATTCAAGAAAAAGATAACGAAGTTAGAATATTGGTTCCACGCTTTGGTGTAATCAATGAAAGAAGAAATAGATTACACGAGGTAGTGCGTTTGTCGGGAATGAACATCACTATAGATGACAATGACAACCCGCTTACCATCAAAGTGGCGTCTATTCCTAACACCAAAATGCAAGTTTACTTCTTAGACAACGAAGACTTCTTTCATAGAAAATTCATCTACAATGACGAGAACGACAAGTTTTTTGCAGATAACGACGAAAGAACAATCTTTTTTTGTAAAGGAGCTTTAGAAACCGTAAAGAAATTGGGCTGGTATCCAGACATCATTCATTGCCAAGGGTGGATGACAAGTTTAATACCGCTTTATTTAAAAACTCTTTATAAAGACGAGCCTGTTTTTTCTAATGCAAAGGTGATATACTCCGTATATGAAAATGACTTTAAAGAAGATCTGGGTCAAGACTTTATGCGTAAAGCAAGTCTAAACTATATAGAGGATCAAGAGCTTGAGCCGTTTTCAAAGGCCGACTGTACTAGCATGCACCTAGGTGGCATCATGCACGCAGATGCTGTGGTACGGTGTAGCGATATTGATTCTGAAGTGGAGCTAAAACTTTCCTCTTTTCAAAAACCAATTTTGAATCACACAAATGACGAAATAGCAGACAACTACCTGAATTTTTATAATTCTCTGTTAGTTGGAAACCAATAAAAAAGTGAATAAAACAAATTTTAAAATAAAAGCTAAGGGGTTAATGCCCCTTTTCTTTTTGCTCGTTTTTGTCGCCTGTAAAAAAGAGTCTACACAAATAGGTGCCGGTTTGAGTGGCGATTTAGACGGTATTAGCTCAGAAAACGTTTCTTATCAGAATATTCTGACACGCACCGTGCTAGACGACTCCCTTTCGTCAGACAATTTGGTTACAAATATACTTGGCGTAATTAATGATCCTATATTTGGCTACGGCAAGGCAAGCCTTATTGTACAGCCCTTACTAACAGAAGAGGGGGGCGATTTTGCAAACAAGAATATCGATTCCGTAGTGCTTGTGTTAAACTATGATATTGAGCAAGTTGTTGGCTTTATTCCAAAACTTCTTAGATATGGAGACATGGAAAGCGAGTTAGAGATTGAGGTATACCAGCTGCAAGACACCTTAGAAAACAAGAGGCATACCCATAGGTTTAATCCGGCACTTGGGTCTAAGCTAGGTCAGTTTACGGGTAAATTCAGTTTTGATAGCGTGTCTAGAGTCATAAAGGGAGAAGTAGTAAAAGTGGCACCACAAATGTCTATTACGTTAGATAATTCATTTGGCACAACCCTTTTTAATAGCGTTTCAAGTACAACCGCGTTTAATAACGCCATTAAAGGCTTAGTAATAGTGCCAAAGTCTAACCCTCTTTCTGGAGAAGGTGCCATAGTGGGTATAGAAGCATCTAATCCACTTACGGGAATTACAGTGTATTACAACGATTCATTAACGAAGATTTTCCCCTTGGGATCTGCCTCGGCTAAGATAAATCTTTTTGAAACAACCCCATCTAGCGTTATTGCGTCTCAGATGAGCGGCACTGGCCATTTTAATGCTACATACGCACAATCTCTTGGCGGCACTAAAATAAAAGTAGACATACCCGAGCTTAACCAAATTATAGAGAGGAGAGAAGAAATAGTAATAAACGAAGCCTCTATTAAATTCCTTGTAGATGCTTCATCAGTAAGTTCAAATTATCCTGTTCCTTCTCGATTATTACTGCAAATTCCAGAGACCACCGGCGGTGTAGTGGGTTATAGGTCTGCTATTTTTATAGACGCCTATGATAGATTAAGTAATCCTGATTTTTCTGGATTAGCAAATTACGGAGGAGATTATGCAGATGGCGGATACACATTTAGATTTAATAGGTATCTACAGCAATTAGTGAAGGAGTATATCGCTACGGGAGTAAATAATTTCAATGGATTTTACCTAAGCGTGCCCACGGATTTTCCGGTTACACCAGCTCGAACGGTGCTTAATACGGACAATACCACGGGAGCTATGAAAGTTTCTATTACTTATACCAAACTGAATTAATCTCAATCTGTTTAATTTGCAGTAATGTCAGATCTTAAATTAGTCGCTAGACAAGATGAAAATCACCAAAGTGTGATACGTGTTGGCAGTGAGACCATTGGAGGGAAAGAACTTTGTTTAATAGCGGGGCCCTGTGCCGTAGAGTCAGAGGAACAGTTAGATGAAATTGCAAAAGGAATTTCAGATTTAGGTATAAAATTTATGAGAGGCGGGGCATATAAGCCCAGAACCTCCCCTTACGCTTTTCAAGGGCTCAAAAAAGAAGGCCTTAGGTTACTAAAGAATGCTTCAGACAAATACGGTGTGAAGATAGTAACAGAAGTTTTAGACACGTCACTTATAGAAGAGGTTTATCCGTATGCAGATATCTTACAGGTAGGGTCTCGTAATGCTAAAAACTATTCTTTCTTAAAGGAATTGGGAAAAATAGATAAGCCCATCCTATTGAAAAGAGGCATGTCTAGCACTATTACTGAGTGGTTATTGGCAGCAGAGTATATTTTACTCGGAGGCAATGAGAATGTGATATTGTGCGAAAGAGGAATCCGAACTTTTGACACCTCTTTCAGAAACACAATGGATATTGCAGCCATCCCCTTGGCTAAAGAACTGAGCCACTTGCCCGTAATAGCAGACCCAAGTCAAGGAACAGGAAAAAGAAGTCTCGTTACTCCATTATCTCTAGCGGCCATAGCGGCAGGGGCAGATGGACTGATGATTGAGGTGCATAACGAGCCAGAACTGGCTCTTTCTGACGGGTTTCAGTCTATGTATCTCAACAGCATGAAAGACATGGTGCAATTGCTCAAAATGCAAGCGAAACTTTCAGGAAGGTCTTTAGATTTACGACGTTTAGCTTCTGAAGTAATATGAATTTAGCAATAGTAGGAGCTACTGGTATGGTGGGCCGCACCATGTTGCGGGTCTTGGCGGAGCGTGACATTGAGGTAGACAATCTTTATCCTGTAGCTAGTTTGTCAAGCAAGGGAAAACGCATAGAATATAGAGGAAAAGAGTATCCCGTTTGTGTTTTAGAAGAAGCAATAATCAAGGATATAGATTTTGTTCTTTTTTCTGCAGGTGCCTCCATTTCAAAAGAGTGGGCTCCTAAATTTGCAGCAAAGGGGGTTGTGGTTATAGACAATTCTTCTGCTTGGCGAATGGATGAAAACTGCCCCTTGGTAGTTCCGCAAATAAATCAAGACTCAATACAGAGCCAACACAAAATCATTGCCAATCCCAATTGTTCTACTATTCAAATGGTAATGGCCCTAAACCCGTTACATAAAAAGTACGGCATAAGAAGACTTGTAATTTCTACGTATCAATCTGTTTCCGGAACAGGGAAGGCTGCGGTAGAGCAGATGGAAGAGGAGCGTAAAAAGGGCAAATCGTCTAACATGGTATATGCTTACCCGATAGACAGAAATTGTATTCCTCATTGCGATGTGTTTTTAGAAAACGGGTATACTAAAGAAGAAATGAAACTGGTACACGAAACCAGGAAAATATTGGGAGACCCCAATATTGCAATTACAGCTACGGCGGTGCGAGTGCCAGTAATAGGAGGACATTCAGAATCTATCAACGTGCAGTTTGCGTCGCCTTTTCAGCTTAGCGAAGTGAGAGACTTGCTAAGCAATGCAGAAGGAATAACGTTGGTAGATGACGTAGCGAACAATAAATACCCTATGCCTATAGATGCTCATCACAAAGACGAGGTGCTAGTAGGCAGATTGAGAATAGACGAATCACAACCCAATACACTAAACATGTGGGTGGTGGCGGATAATTTGAGAAAAGGAGCTGCGACTAACGCAGTAGAAATTTTAAAAACACTAATATAATTAACATGCCTGTAGGATTTTTTTCATTATCCATTTCTAAAGTAAATAGAGAAACAAAAGATGCCGTAAGCATCACGTTTAATGTGCCGCCACTTATGGCTCCGCAATATGCTTACAAGGCGGGACAATATCTTACTTTCAGTGTTATGATAGAGGGCGAAGAAGTGCGAAGATCTTACTCGATGTGCTCCAGCCCCGTAACGGGAGAAGCCATCACCATAGCGGTAAAAGAAGTAGAGGGCGGTAAAATGAGCACACATCTTAATACGTCCGTAAAAGAAGGGGATTTACTAGAGATTATGCCGCCTATGGGCAAGTTTATCCTAGACCCCAACCCTAATGCGGCTAACACATACATGCTTTTTGGCGGCGGCAGCGGCATTACTCCACTTTTAAGCATTGTAAAAACAGCGTTGAATATGGAGCCAAATAGCAAGTGCTACTTGGTTTATGCAAACAGAGACGAGAGCAGTGTTATATTTAAGAGCGAAATAGACGCCTTGGCGGCCACCTGCGACAATTTTAAGGTGATATACTCATATGATAACCCAAGTGCGACCTGGAATGGCTTAAGCGGGTTTCTAACCCCAGAAAATATTTCCGCTTTGGCTAGAAAAGAGTTGGGACTGAATTATCCAATGGCTCATTACTATACTTGTGGCCCTGGTCCTATGATGGACGTAGTAGTAAGGGGTCTACAGTCTATTGGGGTAAGAGATGATAGCATTTACACAGAATATTTCACGGCCAAAGTAAAAGAAGAGAATCCGGAAACTGCGGATAGCGGTGCCGCAAATTATAGTGACGAAGTAATAGAACGCACTATATCTGTAGAAGTGTATGGGGATAAAAAAGAAATTTTAGTGAGACCCACGGAGACTATTCTTATGGCTGTACAAAATGCCGGCATGGATCCTCCTTACAGCTGCACCGTAGGAGTGTGTACTACTTGCAGAGCAAAGTTAAAAAGCGGACGTGCTAAAATGGAAGAACGAGAAGGACTTAGCGACTCAGAAATAGAAGAAGGATATATTCTCACTTGCCAAGCCCATCCTTTAAGTGACGATGTTGACTTAGTTTTCGAGTAATACTTAAGCCAATATTTTAACGTGAAAACCGGCTTCTGTTTTCTTTATGGTAAGACCTTCATCATAATAAATACCTAGATCATGTTTTGGTATTTTATAGTCTGATAATCCGGCTTGTGCCATAAATATACGTACGTCGCTTTCTGTTTCGAAAGTTTCTTCATGCCGCGAACGTAAGGTTGTGTTTCCTTCAGGAACGGAGGCAGATTTGTAATTCTCTAACATGCTTTTTATTTTTTCAAGATAAGCATCATCTATGTCTATAGGTACGGCAATAGTGATGACCTTCTTCATGTTTTTGGCCATCCAAAATTGAGAACGACAAGAGCTGCTGCAAAACTGAGCCGTTTTTCTGTTAGCTAAAAAGGCTTGACTGCAGTTTTTGCATTTGAGTGCAGACGTTTTATGATTTTGTTGAAATCCTTTGGTGGTTCGGTACAGAGCGATCTGATGTTGCATAGGTCAAATTTAGAGCTAACCGTCATAACGTTTATTAACGCTTAAAACAACAGGTGAATAGAAAAATGTACAACCTCTATATATCCCACACAGAATGCCTGCGATTGGTGAGATAGTGTCTTATGTTTATCCAGAAAGCCAATACAACATATATAATTACAGGGCTGCCAAAAGTAAAAAACGATAGATAAATAAAATATAAGCGTATGGTACTAGAGCGAATATTTAGCTTTTCACCTAAATATGAGCAAACTCCAAAAGCGTAGTTCTCTATGTTTTTTTTAATTTGATCCATTGTTAAGGCCTGAGTAATATTTTCTTACCTAAACTACACTCTAGACAACGCTGAGACGTACAATATGTTTTGTATAAATGAAGTAACGCTTGTGAAGTTAAAGCGTTTTTGCTTGATATTCCGGCTCTCTTCCAGTTAATGAGTATCCTGTTTTTTTCTGATGTAATAGACTCTAAGTAAGAAAGAGCCTTGTCTGTAGCGGTGTCCATTTTCTTTTTTTCGTAAAAAAACACAAAGGGAACAATAGCATTTAGAAAAAGATGATTTATAAACCCTACAGAAATTTTTTTGCTCTTTTTTGTTGAGGCACTATTAAATGTATAATGCGTTTCCCAGTAGTCAGACAGAGGAAAATCTAATAGTTTTTTAACGGCATCTACAGAAGGCAAAGACAAGACTTGAGTAATGAACTCTGGCACGTGATGAAAAAACGCAGCCAATTGTGCCAGCTTTACGGTGGGCAGATTTAAAGGACGAATTTTACCTGTTTTTAGTTGTGAGCGGATAGCCGATAGTCCATATTTGGTTTTAATAAAAAGCCACTCACTCTGTAACCCGATATAGTATGAATCTTTGTTTTGGGAATCGAGCAACCCTGCCGCACCAAAAAAAAGGGCCTCAAGTTGAAACAGAGATTTGTGATGTTTCTGTACCAAATCGTACGAAACCTTATTTGCCAGTTCTTCGAAAGCTTCTGTGTTAGCAGGCCTGCCAAAACTACGCACTAAGGCTGTAAAAAAAGCCTGATTCCAGTTGCCGTTAGACGAAGTTAGGTAACTGTCAAATAATGCACAACGCACTTCTAGTCGCTCTATAATCATCCTGTCTAACCAGTTGTTTACATCAAAGGTGGTCACATTGGCTAGCTGTCCTTGGCAGGGTACAAATGCTTTCTTGTCCATTAGTTCTTTATACTTTCGCAGAGCATTTGGGTTTATATATTCGCCTATAGCAATGGCTGGTATCTTAGTGCCGTCTGCTCTGTAGGCGTCTTTGCTTACTGAGTAGCAGGCGTGTAGCACTACATTATTAAAAGCAGACTCTTTTTGATGTCCGTGTTGATCCCATTCTCTACTGTCTACATGTATTTCTACTGAGCCGTGGTGTATTGCGTCTCCTATGCGTATTTGTGCCTGTTCAAAATCTGGCCCACTGCCTCGATTTAGAAAGCCTTGTTTTATAATCTTTACGCTTACCCCATCTGTAGTGGTGAGTGAACTAGCTTCGTACAACTGATACTCCCAAATAAACTGGAGCAGATCCTCATTGTACCCAAAACTCATAGATGAGTAGTGAAGGGCTTAGTTTCGGTTGCCAGCTCTTTAGCCTTGGCTCTTGCCGCTTCCGCAAAGTCTTTTCCACTAGAAGCGTATATTATTCCTCTAGAAGAGTTGATAAGAAGTCCTCCGTTTTGGTTGGTTCCGTTTTGGCATACTTCAGTAGCACTGCCGCCTTGAGCACCAACACCGGGTATCAATAGGAAATGATCAGGGACAATGGCTCGTATCTCTTGTAACGCTTTAGCCTTTGTAGCACCTACCACAAACATTAGATTTTTCATAGAGCCCCAAGTACGGACACGTTCCAATACGGTTTTGTATAGAGGTGGGTCGTACCGCTCGTTGGTTTGAAAATCTAGGCTCCCCGTATTAGAGGTAAGCCCAAGAACAATCGTTATTTTATTGTCGAACTTTAAGAAGGGCTCCACGCTATCTAGACCCATATAAGGTGCTACGGTAAGAGCATCAAAGTCCATCGTTTCAAAAAAAGCTTTAGCATACATGGTGCTTGTATTGCCTATATCTCCTCGCTTGGCATCTGCTATGCTTAGAATATTGCTCGGTATTAGTTTTTTGGTTTTTTCTAAAACTCGCCATCCCTCACTGCCAAGCTGTTCGTAGAAAGCGGTATTGATTTTATAGGACACTGCGAAATCCTTAGTGGCCTCTATTATTTCTTTATTAAACTGTAAAATGCCGGCAGCATCTTTACTTATTCCGTCTGGAAGCTTAGTAATATCCGTATCTAGACCTACGCACAAGTAGCTCTGCTTTATTTTTATTTCAGCAATAAGTTGGGCAACATTCACACTTCAAAAAAAAGTAAAATAGTGTGTAATTTTAGAATTATTTACATTCCCCGCTTATAATGAATAAGTATATTACAATTATTTTTGCTGTGGCACTAAGTACAGCGTCGGTATATGCACAAGACAAGGGAGTCTTTAGCGGAAATTTACAATCAAACTTTTCTGTTTTTTTAAAAGATTCATTGATAGGTGCTACCGAATCGGCATCTCCGCAATATGGTAAGCAGATTAGTTCTGCAGAAACTTGGCTGTTTTTAAACTACGACATCAAAGGTTTTCATTTCGCTGCTAGGTATGATTTGTTTAACAATAGCAACTTGCTTAATCCTTCGGGAGCATTTACGGGTCAAGGATTAGGGTACTGGCAGATTAAAAAAAATGTAGGAGATTTAGAAATTACTGTAGGGTCTTTTTATGATCAGTTTGGCTCGGGTGCTGCTTTTAGGGCGTTTGAAAACAGGCTCATCGGTATAGACTATGCTATGGAAGGCGTTAGGTTAAAGTATGACCTAAAAAAGGATCTGACTATCAAGGCTTTTACGGGCAAACAAAAAGGGTCGCAGCAAAACAGATTTGAGACATCGCCACAGATTATTAAGGGAATAAATGCAGAAAAAGCATTTTCGTTGTCCGAAGGCGACATCCTAAACATTGGCGTATCTGCCGTAAATAGAACATTAGATGAGAGCACTATGACAGATATTGTGACTCAAATAAATGGACTACCTCTTGAGGATAGGTTTTATCCTAAATACAATGTGTATGTGCTCAATGGTTATTTCAATGCAAGCTATAAGGACTTTGGGTTTAATGGTGAATACAATTATAAAACAGAAGAGGCTATAAAAAACGTAGCAGGAAACTCGCTACTAAGCAGAGACGGTTCGCTTTTTACGGGAGGAATAAGCTACTCTAAAAGAAAACTAGGGAAAGAGAAGCAAGGAGGAATAGGGGTTAACGTTCAGTATAGAAGAATAGAAAACTTCCCGCTTACGGTGTCTCCGTATGTTAACTTACCCCTTCTTCAGGGTATCTTTACGTATCAGCCAAGTATGAGTAGACAGGCAAGCTATAGAATGCTAGCCAGATATCAGGCACCTGCACAGTTTTCTGGTGAGCAAGCATTTCAAGCGGAGGTAATGTATTCTCTGAATAAGTCTACTAATGTGAGTCTTAACATATCTGAGATAGTAGACTTGAACGGCAAGGAGCTTTTCAATGAAAAATTTGTGCAAGTAGATCATACGTTTAGTAGTAAGTGGAAAGGTAAAATTGGGCTACAAATGATTACATATAATCAAGCTATTTATGAAGGAAAAGATCCTAAAAAAGCAGATAATGTAGAAACCTTTACTCCTTTTGGTGAAGTGTCTTACAAAATAAATCGCAGGAACAGTATTAGACTAGAGTCTCAGATGCTTAATACACAGCAAGATTTAGGCAGTTTCTATCATGGCATACTAGAGTGGACTAGCTCGCCTAAGTTTACTGTGGCCGTAAGTGATATGATAAACACTAATCCTGTGAGGATAGTGAATACTACGCTAGCAGATCAGGTGATACACTACCCTAGTGTATTTGTAAAATATAATGTAAAAACCACTTCGTTTACCGCCGCTTATATTAAGCAGGTAGAAGGTGTAGTGTGTACTGGAGGTATCTGTAGACTAGAGCCAGCCTTTAGTGGCATACGCTTTACTTTGACTACTCAGTTTTAGGGATACCTTATTGAGTAAGTATGAATGCTTGCTCCTTGTAGATGTGTGTAAAATGGGCTCGTAAATCTTTAGCATCGCTATGGTCGTCAGAACTGGCAGTTACCACCCTATGAAGTCCTCTTATGTTGGCGATCACGCCCTCTTTTCCGCTATCTTTTACTCTTTGCAGCATTCTGTCGGCATTACTTTTTTTTCCAAAGCTGCCCACCACAATTAGGTATCTACTGTTGAGGTTTATACTGCCGTTTATTTTGGGTGCGGTTTCTGTAGTGTTTTCTACTATGTCGATGTTTTCAGGGACTATCTCATCCGTTTCGCTATAGCTATCTGTGTTTTCTACATCCTCTATAGTAGAGTTATCCTCTCTAGGTAGATCTGCGTTTTCGGTAGTGTCAGCATCCGCACCTGCCAGCTCAGAAGTTGAGTTAGACGAAAGAGGTCTAAAAAACACGAACCAAACGAAAGCACAAAAAGCGACACTGTAAGCAAACCATTTCAGGAAATTCATACTACAAAAGTAAATGTACGGAGCTTACAAAAACAAAAAGCCTTACACTTTCGTGCAGGGCTTTGGTTTTGTTTTCTTGAAAAGGTCTATTTAGCTGCAGCAAAACGCTTCGCTATTTCATCCCAATTGATTACGTTAAAAAACGCAGCAACGTAATCAGGTCTTCTGTTTTGGTAGTTTAGGTAGTATGCATGTTCCCATACATCAAGCCCTAAAATAGGAGCTCCTCCACAGCCAATACCTGGCATGAGTGGATTGTCTTGATTAGCAGAAGAACAAATCTCTAGTTTACCCTCTTTCACACATAACCAAGCCCATCCAGACCCGAAACGTGTACCAGCAGCAGCACTAAATAATGCCTTAAACTCATCAAAGTTTCCGAAAGCGGTATGAATAGCATCTGCTAAATCTCCCGTAGGAGTTCCTCCGCCGTTTGGGCTCATAGCGGTCCAAAACTGATTGTGGTTATAATATCCACCGCCGTTATTTCTTACGCCAGCATTGTTCATATCCATTCCTGTACAGATTTCCTCTATGCTTTTATCTGCAAGGTCCGTTCCGGCAATAGCGTTATTTAGGTTAGTAGTGTATCCATTGTGGTGTTTGCTATGGTGTATCTCCATAGTGCGTGCATCTATGTTTGGCTCTAGTGCATCGTAAGCGTAAGGTAGTTGTGGTAATTCGAATGACATAATATATTTCCTTTATTTGTTTGAGTTCAAATTTACTACTAGAACGTTAGAATAGTAAATTTGTTTATCTATAGTGGCATTAGGGGAGGTTATTGCTGAGCAATTCTTTTATTCACTTCTCGGTACAATTGTGCTAAAGCACAACCACTCGAACTGACAAAAGAATACCGAATAGATTTTTAGTGGGATTGTCATTTCGTATCTAGAAGTGAACAATCCAAAGGTCATATTTTGCCTACGGCGAAAACTTAATGACCTTAATTAAAAAAGTAGAGGGACAACAAAATACCTCGCTTCCCTATGTAAATATTGAGCCAGCAGTTTACCAACACCTTAATGTTTTATAAAACTTAGTGCCTGAGTGTTTTAAATTTTTGACCTTTACTATCTGTAGCCATGGCATTAAGAAAAGTAAAGTGCTGCCGCAATCATTTCGCCTACGGCGAAAATTTTAATGAATTTGAATCTTCACGCTGAGCAATTCTTTTATTCACTTCTCGGTACAATTGTGCTAAAGCACAACCACTCGAACTGACAAAAGAATACCGAATAGATTTTTAGTGAGATTGTCATTTCGTATCTAGAAGTGAACAATCCAAAGGTCATATTTTGCCTACGGCGAAAACTTAATGACCTTAATTAAAAAAGTAGAGGGACAACAAAATACCTC
>JBDNFQ010000085.1:0-4417 GCA_041689715.1 Bacteroidia bacterium | reverse complement strand
GGATACTCTGGTGATGAGTGTTTAGAGATGGTTATAGACCAAAACACACCTGCAGGCTTACCGTATGTGGCGACTATGCCTCCTGTGGACATGACTTCGTATGATGGAGATAAAAGACTTTATTTTAAATATGCATATGCTGCTAGAGCAACAGGGAATACAGATCTTAGGCTTGTATTTGTATCTGATGACTGTGGTGAAAAATGGAAAAACCTAAGAGCCTATACAGCATCACGTCTTATAACTCATGATATCTCACCAGATTGGGCACCTACTAGTGCAGCAGATTGGGGTACGGGGGATTTAGATTTAACAGATTATGCAGATGTCACCAATCTATATGTCCGTTTTGATGTGAGGAGTCAAGGTGGAAATTCAATCTTCATTGATGATATAAATGTGGGGTCATATCCACTGTCTGTTCCTTCTTATGAGAATGATATAAATCTATCACTTATACCTAATCCAGCACAGAACAAAGTGACCTTAAAATTTGCACAAAAAATAAAAGGTGGTCAAGTTTCCATTGTTGATATGGCAGGTAGATTACTTTTGCAGCAAAATTTAGACCCTTTTAGTCAGTCTATTAATACTTCGGAACTTACCAATGGGGTATATTCGGTAGTAGTGGAAGTAGACGGGAAAAGGTGGGCTAAAAAACTGATAATTAGCAAGTAATGTCCAAAAACCTAGTAATAGTCGAGTCGCCAGCCAAAGCCAAAACGATTGAAAAATATCTTGGCAAAGAGTATACCGTTATGTCTAGTTTTGGGCATATAAGAGATCTAGCCAAGGGAGATGGTGCCATAGACCTAGAAAAAGGGTATCTACCTAACTACATCATATCGCCAGATAAAAAGAAGATAGTTGCAGAATTAAAAAAGCAAGCTAAATCTGCGGAGATGGTCTGGTTAGCATCGGACGAGGACCGCGAAGGAGAAGCCATATCTTGGCACCTTTCTGAGGTGCTAGGACTAAAGCCTAGTAATACCAAGCGTATCGTTTTTCACGAGATTACTAAGACCGCTATTTTAAATGCAATAGAAAATCCTAGGGACATAGATATAAACTTGGTAAATGCACAGCAAGCTAGACGTGTATTAGACAGATTGGTTGGTTTTCAGCTATCTCCTGTGCTATGGAGAAAAGTGAAGCCAAGCTTAAGTGCTGGTAGAGTGCAAAGTGTCGCAGTAAGATTAATCGTAGAGCGTGAAAAAGAAATAAATGCCTTTGAAATTTCCTCTTCTTTTAAAATACAAGGAGACTTTTTAGCATCTAAAAAAAATATAGTAGCGGATCTGGCCAAAAGACCAGAAACTGCAGAACAAGCTAATGCATTTTTAACGAGTTGTAAAGGGGCTACTTTCAAAGTATCCGATGTAAAAATAGCTCCTGGCAAAAGAAAACCAGCGGCTCCATTTACTACATCGACACTGCAGCAAGAAGCAAGTAGAAAACTAGGATACAACGTGTCAAAAACAATGATGCTCGCACAGCGTCTTTATGAGAACGGACATATTACCTATATGAGAACAGATTCTGTAAATTTATCAGAGTTCGCTCTTGCTAGTGCAAAAACTACCATAGAAAAAGACTATGGAAAAGAATACAGCCACACACGTAAGTATACTACCAAAAATAATAGTGCTCAGGAAGCTCATGAGGCTATACGACCTACAGATTTCGATGTGAGCAGTGCAGGTGCAGATGACGGTCAGGAGCGTTTGTATCAACTGATATGGAAACGCTCTATCGCTTCTCAAATGAGTGATGCGGAATTAGAACGTACCACCATAGAATTAGAAAACGATAAAAATAAAGATGTTTTCAAAGCAAAAGGAGAGGTTATCAAATTCGACGGTTTCTTGAAAGTGTACCTAGAAGGTACAGATGATGAGGATGACGAAGAACAAAGTGGACTGTTACCCAAAGTGTCTGTAGGTGAGATACTAGGAGTGAATGAAATAAAAGCAACTCAGAGATACACCAGACCTCCTGCTCGATATACGGAGGCTAGTTTAGTAAAAAGACTAGAAGAGTTAGGTATAGGTAGACCTAGTACCTACGCACCTACTATTAGTACTGTGCAAAAAAGAGGCTACGTAGTAAAAGATGAGATAGAAGGTAAAACCAGAGAATACCAACTACTGACTCTTGCTGATAATCAAGTGGAACAGGTAACTCTGACAGAAAACTACGGTGCAGATCGCAATAAAATGCACCCTAGTGATATAGGGAAAGTAGTCACAGAATTCTTAGTAGAGCACTTTGCTGACATTATGGATTATGGATTTACTGCTTCTGTAGAAAAGGAGTTTGACGAGATTGCTAATGGATTAGTGAATTGGTCTAAAATGATAGACGATTTCTATAAACCTTTTAGTAAAGACGTAGAGAAGACCTTAGAAACTGCCGAAAGAGCAACAGGTGAAAGAGCCTTGGGTAATGATCCCAAGACAGGCAAACCTATTATAGCTCGCATAGGTAGATTTGGACCTATGGTGCAAATAGGTGAGCAAGATGATGAGGAAAAACCTCGCTTTGCTAGTTTATCGAAAGGGCAGAATATAGATAGCATTACATTAGACGAGGCGTTAGACTTATTTAAAATGCCGCGTGTTTTAGGTGAGTTTGAGGAGAAGCCAGTGAAAGCTAATATTGGTCGTTTTGGCCCTTATGTGCAGCATCTTAAACTGTTTGTATCCATTCCCAAGGAAGAGGATGTAATGGAAATAGAGATAGATAGGGCAATAGAACTTATCCTAGCTAAGCGTAAAGCTGATGCTGAGCGGCTTATTAAAAAGTTTGAAGAAGAGCCAGATATAGAGATTCTTAATGGTAGATGGGGTCCTTTCATAAAATCAGGTAAGAACAACTTTAAACTACCGAAGGATTTAGAAGATCCATCTAAGCTAACTCTTGAAGAGGTAAAGGTTATAATGGAGAATCAGCCTGCTAAAGGAAGAAAAGCTCCAGCTAAAAAAGCTCCAGACAAGAGATCTGCAGCCAAGAAAAAGTAGCCATAACGCCACTGTTTCTTCTGTATTTCAGACTTAGGGCGTAGGGCATATTCATAGCAAGAAGACACCCACGTTTATAACTTAAAGTGCAAACGATTTTGGTTTTAGATTCGTTATCTATCTTTGATATGTACTAAGATGATCGACGAAAAAGAACTGCAATCTATGCTCTATCTACTAGATGACTCGGATGAGCGTATAGTGGAGCAGATAGAAACTAAAATTCTATCTTTGGGTATTGAGGTCGTTCCTTTTTTGGAAGGACAATGGCCCATGGAAGAGAGTACTGCACGCCAAGAGCGTATGGTAGAGCTAATCAAGAGCATCAATCAGAATATGCTGGTTAATAGTCTAGAAAAATGGCTAGCTACTGAGGAGCAAGACTTAGTGGACGGCCTACTTATTATCAATAAAATAGCTAATCCAAACGTAGATCGTCAAGTAATAGATAATCTACTAGACAAGATAAAACTAGATGCTTGGCTAGAAATGAATTATGATCTTACCTCTTTCGAGAAGGTCAAAATTCTGAATCATATTTTATTTGACGTCCACGGTTTTAAAGGCGATACTGAAAATTATCATCACAGCAGAAATTCGTTTTTGAGTTCAGTACTTGAACGAAAAATGGGAAATCCTGTGTCTTTGGCTATTATTTACTCTTTGGTAGCTCAACGTCTAAATATACCTGTCTACGGTGTTAATCTGCCGCAGCATTTCATATTAGGATATGTGAGAGATTTTGATTTTGGTCCATTGCTGCGTTTCAATGATGAGCCAGACTTACCAGGAACTGCTGGCAGCAATATCCTGTTTTATATCAATCCTTTCAATAATGGTTTGATATTTAATCATGATAATATTCATAAATTTCTAAATCAGTTAAAACTAGAGCCGCAACAAGATTATTTCAAAGTCTGTACTAATAAGGATATTTTATTAAGAGTACTTACAAACTTAGAAGTATCATTTTCCAAAGAAAAAAAACAACACAAGCTAGAGCAGGTAGTTCAGCTATTACGGGTTTTAAAAACCGAAATCTAACGTTTTATTCTTAGGGTATACTTGTATTGTACGCCGTCTACATTTCCGGTAATCATCTATACTAGGCCGTCAGACTCTGTGAAATTAGGCATACCATTGCCTTTCAGTGCTTTATAGCCTAATGCTATGTAGTCCATAACGCCTTTGAAGGAATAAAACAGATGGTTAAACCAGTAGAATTTAGAATAGCAGCATGCCTATCAATCAGTCCAAAAAAAAGTCAGCAAACCCGCTATTCTTACCACCCTAATATCTTAGCAAATACGAGAGGAGCTACTATCGTAGCGTCACTTTCTATTATGTATTTAGGTGTGTCTATAGCTAATTTGCCCCACGTAATTTTTTCATTGGGC
>JBDNFQ010000084.1:0-6549 GCA_041689715.1 Bacteroidia bacterium | reverse complement strand
GACTTACCCAACATAAAAATGGTGTAGGAAACATACAAGAAGTCGTAAATCTACTACTGATGAGAGGAGCTATAGGGAAACCTGGTGCAGGCACTTGCCCTGTCCGTGGACACTCCAATGTACAAGGTGATCGTACTATGGGGATATGGGAAGCCCCTAAAGAACCGTTTTTAGCAGCACTAGATAGAGTGCACGGCATCCGTGCTCCAAGAAAACACGGATATCACGTAGTATCTGCCATAGAAGCTATGAAAGCAGGAAAAGGCAAAGTCTTTTTTGCTATGGGAGGCAACTTCCTAAGTGCAACGCCAGACACACACTATACTGCAAAAGCTTTGCAAAACACCAACCTGACCGTACACGTGAGCACCAAGCTAAACCGCTCACATTTAGTTACTGGCAAGCAAGCTCTTATCCTCCCGTGCCTCGGACGTACGGATAAAGATATGCAGATGGGCGGCGAACAGTTTATAAGCTGCGAGAACAGTATGGGTGTGGTCCAAAGTTCTCAAGGTATACTAACTCCGCCCAGTAAAAAACTAAAAAGCGAAGTAGCCATAGTCGCAGAAATGGCTTTAGCTACACTATCTGATTCTGGCGTAAACTGGATAGGAATGGCAGGCAATTATGATAAAATACGCGATGCTATAGAAAAGACTATTCCTGGTTTTGAAAACTATAATAAGCGAGTGCGTAAGTCAGGAGGGTTTTACTTGCCCAACGGAGCTCGAGAGCGAGTATGGGATACCGAAACAGGCAAAGCAAACTTCACTACCAACGAAATCCCACATAACGAGCTAAAGGAAGGCGAATATCTTATGATGACCATTCGTAGCCACGATCAGTATAATACCACAATATACGGACTAGATGACCGCTACCGTGGCATCTATAGTGAGCGACGCATCGTAATGATGAATATAAAAGACATCAAAGCAAGAGGCTGGAAAGAGAAACAAGTGGTCAACTTATACTCTCATTTCAATGGAGTAAAACGAGAAGCACTCAAGTTTTTAATAGTGCCCTACCCTATTCCGGAAGGGAATGTGGCCACTTATTTCCCAGAGGCAAATCCGCTAGTTCCTATAGACTCCTTCGCTGATAAAAGTCATACGCCTACGAGCAAATTGGTGATAATCACAATTAATTCAGTAATTTAACACCCATTATGAGCAAGAAAAATAAAAATAGTTTACGAGTTAACAGACAAAGAAACAGTTATATCATTGGTATTTCTATCGGTGTGCTAGCAGGTGTAATATTTGGTTATGCAACGGAAAGTATCGTTGTCAGCATTTTAGTATGTGGCTTACTCGGTTTCGGGATGGGTCATGCCATATATAAAACTATAGGATAATTGAGTCTCACCGGCGTAGTACTAATGGGCGGCAAAAGCTCACGAATGGGAACTGATAAGTCACAACTTCTTGTCGGTCTTCGGTACAATTCTACTGTAGGCAGAATCACTCAGATTGACAAAGAACACAATAATTCTGCTGAAAGCAGAATAGCTCAGACTGGCAAAGAGCAAACTTTCACGGAACTAGCTCATTCAAAACTAAAATGCTATGTTGATGAAGTCTACTATTCCATCAATAAAAATCAAGAAAACCTGAGTTTAGAAAACACCATCTTGGATCAGTACGAAGGAGAAGGACCACTTTCGGGCATTATTTCGGCACTTAGATTCACACAAAAATCAATATTAGTCTTGGCTGTAGATATGCCACTGATTACCACGCAAAGCATTAAAAATCTTATAAAACACCGCAATTGCGATTTACTTTCTACGACTTATTATAATGAGCAAAGTAATACGTGGGAACCAATGCTAAGCATCTGGGAGATCGAGACGCTACCGTGCCTAGAAGAATACTTTGATAACGGAGGTCGCTCTATCCAAAAATTCCTAAACCAATACGGCAATCAACGTTTACCAATCACTAATGAACACGAGTTTGTAAATGTGAATACAGCTGAAGACTTACAAAGATTAAATTTAAGCTAAAGTTTTCATTGTCACATTGAGCGTAGTCGAAATGTAAGACAATGAAAATCGATTCCACCCTTCGACTACGCTCAAGATGACCCGATTCTACGGCAACATCTCTTTCGCTACTATCTGAAAGCTTTTGATGCCATAGTGAGCTATGATATCATTTACCAGAGACGTGCGTACCACAAGTAGAAGGTTCTTATCATCATTAGACTCATACTGATCTATAATATACTTAGTAGCCTGATGTATCCCTTGATTATTGAGCTCTAGCTTTCCCAGTTCGTCTAGCACTAAAAACTCAAAATCATATTCATCGAAAGTTTTGATGAGAAAATAATTGGCTAAATTAAACGAGTCCTCTAAGAAATGAAAACGCCCAACAGAGATGGTTTTTTCACCAACCTCTGGCACTTGTAGTGGAAAGTCTTCCTTAGACTCTATATTATGCAGATAACGGATATCATCCTTATTATCCGGGCAGAGTATTCCTTTCACGTTATCCCACGTTTCTACCCACTCTCGCAGGGCTGTAGTTTTTCCCGAACGTATAGCACCTGCTAAGATGTATATCATTATTCTTCTAGTTGTAAATGGATGCTATAGAGTATAGTATCCCCCATAAAATTGCGTAGTTTATTCAATCCTTTTTCATTCTCATTTTCCTTCCAAGCAAGCTTAGTTACTTTTCTGAGATAAGGCAATAAGGTAAGTGTTTCGTCCACTTCTGCTTGCACTTTATGCTTTTTACCTTCTAAGAATCGAGCAAAATATTTTTTAAATATTGGAGCAACTATATAGTACCACAGTAGTAATATTCCTGCACTTCGCAAGAAAATATAGAGCCAGTTCTTCCATACGGTATCCCCCTGTTTTACAAAGAAATAATACGCAGCTATGAGTGCAAAGAAAATGCCGAAAATAACCCACTGTCTCCATCTCCCACGCTTCTTTTTGGCTAGTCCCACCTCATTATCAAACTCTATAGCTTGTATCTGGTATTTAACGTTTCCTTGATTTACCTCCAAGTAACGCACTATATCATAAATAATATACCCAACAACTAGGCCTAGTAGAGCATAAAGCCACAGATAGATAGAAATGAGGGCTGTAGATGAAAATATATTTCCTAAGAAACCCATTTTCTTAATCACATAAATACTGAAGGAATCTATTGCTTCCCAAAGGCTATTACCATAAATAAGTGTGAGTACCAATAATTTTTGAATAGCTGATTCTACTAAAGTAACCACGCCCAAAAGCATAGCACTCCATTGAGTAAGACTAAGCTTACTGTAAATAAGTGCAGCCATAAGTGCCTGAAAACTTACCGCTAGGTATGAGGTAGGTGGCGAATGCGGACTTACCGCTAATTTTATAATCAGAACTACGAGTAATGATCTAAAGATGGTATCCCATTTATCTTCTGCGAAATAGGCAATAAGACTTATCAGAACAATTGCAAACCCACCCACAAATAATCCAGTAAATGGCGACTGCAGTGCATGTAAAACACCACCTAGACCTGCTTCACTTAGGGCCCAGAGTGCTGTTAATCGGGAAATTATCTTAGAGTTGCGTTGCACGTGTTCAAAGTTAAGGAAATGCCGCGAATTCGCGAATTGAAATTGGATGAAACCTTAAATATATTTCAATACTAGATTTATCTTCAATAGCTGAACTAGTTTATAAAGAAGAAACTTATAAAATTATTAGAATTTGTATGGAAGTACTTAATAACCTTGAACCCCGTTTTCTTGAAATGATCTGTATTTAAAAAAGCAAGCATTCCATACCAAAGAGAAAAGAAGTATGCAGTTCGTTCCAAAGACATTTTACTGCCGCATTACTTACATTCTAATTTCGTAGTAAATGATAAACCAGTTTTAGAAACCAAAAGATTTTATCCATTGCGAATACGAGGCAAGTCTTTGCCAAAAAAAAAGGAGCACTTCTCAATGCTCCTTTGTATATTTTTAGTTCAAGTATATATTATACAGAGAAACTCTCTCCGCACCCACAAGATCTGCTAGCATTTGGATTATTAAACTGAAAACCTTTTCCGTTTAATCCATCTGAAAAATCAAGCTCCGTACCACATAGGTACAAGAAGCTTTTCATATCACAAACTACCTTATATCCTTGACTTTCAAAAACCTGATCGTTTTCTTGGCTTTCATTATCGAAATCCATCTTATAGCTAAGACCAGAGCACCCTCCGCCTACTACGGACACTCGAATAAAGTAGTCCTTATCTAGACCCTCAGTCGACATAAGTGTATTTACTTGACTAGCCGCTTTTTCTGACACTGTTATCATTTTTTTAGTTTTAAATTTTTAATTAATAGTTTCAAATACATTTACTTAAAACTTAGAATTTACAACTTTAAACTGCACTAGTAGTGCTTTTTATTGTCTACTATAGGCTCTAAACCTTGCTTCATACGGTAGTCATTGATAGCCATTTTGATAGCATCTTCTGCTAATACCGAGCAGTGTATTTTCACTGGTGGCAAAGCTAATTCTTCTACTATCTCCATGTTATCTATTTTCATAGCATCATCTACACTTTTTCCCTTTAGCCACTCTGTAGCTAGCGAAGAAGAAGCGATAGCTGACCCGCAACCAAAAGTCTTAAACTTAGCATCTTTTATTATGCCTGTAGCATCATCTACCTCTATCTGCAGACGCATTACGTCTCCACACTCAGGTGCTCCTACTAGGCCTGTACCTACCGCTTTACTTTCTTTGTCTAGCGTACCAATATTTCTTGGGTTTTGGTAGTGATCGATTACTTTTTCTGAATATGCCATATCTACAATTTTTAATTTTATTAATTATTATGGTTTCTAGGTGTTTTAAATACAACATGTATTAAACCTTAAACCTTCCTTTATTCTTTTTTTTAATGCTCTGCCCACTCTATGGCCTTAAGGTCTATACCGTCTTTAAACATTTCCCATAATGGACTCATTTCTCTTAGTTTATGTACTGCTGTCTTCACGTGGTCTATAGCAAAATCTATTTCCTCTTCAGTAGTAAACCTACCTAAACCAAAACGCAAAGATGAATGAGCAAGCTCATCATCTAAACCAAGGCTCTTCAAAACATAACTAGGCTCAAGTGATGCACTCGTACAAGCACTACCGCTACTTACCGCGATATCTTTAGTACCCATCATTAGTCCTTCTCCTTCTACAAATTTAAAAGAAATATTGGCAACGTGCGGAAGTCTGTGTTCTGCATTACCATTTACATATGCTTCTTCTATAGTGAGTAATTCTTTTTCAAGTCGATCTCTCAAACCACTTAACCGAGTAGCTTCATCTGCCATTTCACTTTGACATATCTCACACGCTTTACCGAAACCTACGATGCCTGGCACGTTTAGTGTACCACTTCTCATACCTCTCTCGTGTCCCCCACCATCCATCTGGCTTGTAACTTTTACTCTTGGATTTTTACGTCTTACGTATAATGCACCTACCCCTTTAGGTCCGTACATCTTATGAGCTGTAAAACTAAGTAGGTCTATCCCATCTTCATTTACATCTACAGGTATTTTACCTACTGCTTGCGTAGCATCCGTATGAAATAGTATTCCATTCTTCTTAGCTATAGCAGAGATGCCTTTTATATCTTGCACCACGCCTATCTCATTATTACCATACATTATGGTAATCAATACCGTTTTGTCTGTAATAGCAGCTTCTAAATCTGCAAGGTTGATTAGCCCATCCTCATTGGGAGAAAGATACGTAACCTCGCCTCCCATTTTTTCTACTTTCTTACACGCGTCTAATGTTGCTTTATGCTCCGTAGTTACGGTTATCATATGGTTCCCTCGGGAAACATACATCTCGTAGACGCCTTTGATAGCTAGGTTATTAGCTTCAGTAGCTCCAGATGTGAAAATTATTTCTTTACTAGTGGAACCTATCAAACGAGCCACCTGCTCTCTAGCATAGTCTACAGCTTCTTCAGCTGACCAGCCAAAACTGTGATTTCTACTTGCTGCGTTACCAAATTTTTCATTGAAAAAAGGAAGCATTGCCTCGAGTACTCGAGGATCCATTGGCGTAGTACTGTTGTTATCTAAGTATATTGGAAAATTCATTTTGTCGTCTTATCTTTATTTAGACTTAATCTAATGCAAATATAACGGCTTAGAGTGGATAAAGTTTGTTAACGGTATTGGTTTTTTTGATACGACGATAAGGCTTACGGGAATATGAATATTTGAAGAGTAGAATGACTGAATAATAGGAATTGTATATTTGACTATAGTATGAAATATTTTTCTATTTTTTTTCTTACACTCGCATCCGTCAACACCTTAGCGGACTTACGCCCATACGATTTTGATATACTGTTAAGCAGCGATAGAAATACGTACACCCGCAATGAGGTAATTCTTAAATTCAAGTCGTAAATGCAACCCCTAGATTAAGAGGTATAGGGTGTAATAAAAATAGCGGATTAGGGGCTAGCCCCTAATCCGCTACGGAAAATGTTACTACCTTTACTTCTCTTCAAAAAGTTGTAAAAATGAG
>JBDNFQ010000083.1:0-4372 GCA_041689715.1 Bacteroidia bacterium | reverse complement strand
TGGTCGCCATCATTTGGGCTACTTCTGTGATGATAGATTCTGCTACTCCACTTTCAGAGATTGCATTTTGGAGATCTTCTTTTTTTAGGTCTGCTAAGAAAGTATAAAAACCATAGGTATGTTTTTGTATGAAATCCCAATCCAACACTTTTCCTGGATTCTCATCTTCCATCTTCACCAGTTTAAGCATTATAGCTTTTAGGAAAGCCACATCACCATTCACCTTTACAGGGGCAAATACATCAGTAAGTGATATTCCGCCTTTCAGCATTTTGATGGGAGACTGTGGATCGGTAAAGTTGATTAATCCTGCTTCTGGGAGCGGGTTTACAGTGATAATCTTACCTCCATTTTCTTTGCATTTTTCTAATGCTCCGAGCATTCTTGGGTGATTGGTTCCTGGGTTTTGCCCCATGATCATTATCACTTCTGCTTCATGCAGGTCTTTGAGTGTCACAGAGCCTTTTCCTATGCCCAAGGTGTGTGATAAGCCTATGCCGCTGCTCTCGTGACACATATTGGAGCAGTCGGGTAGATTATTTGTACCGTACGATCGTATAAATAGTTGGTATAGATATGCAGCCTCATTGCCTGTCCTACCGCTGGTATAGAAGATGGCTTCATCTGGAGAGTCTAGAGCATTGAGTTCTTTAGCTATAAGTTTAAATGCATCTTGCCATTCTATGGATTCATAGTGAGTAGCCCCTTCTCGCAGTACCATTGGTTCAGCGAGTCTACCGCTTTTGCCAATTTGAAAATCAGAGAACTGAGAGATTTCGGCTACTGAGTGCTTCTTGAAAAACGCAGCAGTTACCGATTTTTTGGTTGCTTCTTCTGCTATGGCTTTCATACCGTTTTCGCAGTATTCGCCTAGTGCAGATCGGTCGTCATCTGGATCTGGCCACGCACATCCTGGGCAGTCAAAACCTCCTTTTTGATTGATCTTAAGACTCAGCTTAAAAGCATCAATAGGATCCATATACTTGGCAGCTTGTTTTACAGATGAGATAATAGCAGGAAGACCTACTGCCTTTTCCTTAGGTTCTTTTAGTATAAGACCTGTGAAGTCAAAGTTTTCGATTTCTATTTTTTGGGTGGACATGTGGTTTTATGGTTTATTGAACTCCTGACGTAGGTCTTGGATGGTTACTATCGCTAACATATAATCATTGAATTCATACACAAGACGATAGTTATTTACTTTAAATGATCTGAAATCAGTAATGGACGTAGACTTGCCTAATTTCGGATTTTTAGCTACTTGATTACCCGCGTTTAAAACGGCCCGAGTGAGTTTTTTGCTAAAGACAGTTGACTTATTTCGAGTATTCCAATAAGATAGGATTTTTTCTAGGTTTTGCTCAGCCTCAGCAGTGAATACTACTGTCCTAGCCACAGATTAATCTTTTGTTCGATTTTTTCTGCAGTCTTAAAATTTCCTGTTTTGTACTGGTTGTGACCTCTTAGTACTTGCTCTTCTTCCTCTTTTGTAAACTGCACAATGTCGTTTTTATCAAATTCAATTAATAAATCTATTTCCTCTAGTAAGCCATCATCTTCTATGGTTTCTATTTTTTTTAATAGCTTGTTTCGTCTTTCTACTATCGTCATAGTTTCAAAGATAGTAAATAGAATGTGAACTACGCATACCTATTATAACTGCTCTCCTTCAAAAAGCCAATCAATGTTTGCCCATTCTCTCTGGCGAGGTCTACAGCCAGACTACTCGGAGCACCCACCGATACTATAGTACCTATGCCGGCCATGGTTGCTTTCTGTATCAATTCGAAACTTGCTCTACCGCTGAGTAGTAAGATGCTTTTCTGCAGCGGTAATTTTCGGCTACGGAATGCCTCGCCAATTAGTTTGTCTAGAGCATTGTGTCTGCCTACGTCTTCGTGCATTAGCAGTAATTCCCCTCTTTCACTGAATAGTGCAGCTGCGTGTATTCCGCCAGTAGCACTGAAAAGGGATTGCTGCTCGCCGAGTTTGGCTTTTAAGCTAAAGAGTACTTCGTCCGTCAGCTCAGCTTTGTTTTCTATTTTGTATTGAGTTTTGGTGGTGATGGCTTCTATGCTTGCCTTGCCACATACTCCACAGCTACTAGTGGTATAGAAGTTTCGTTCTACACCCTGTAGTTCTACTTTTACTCCTTCTTGCAGATAGATTTTTACGATATTTTCTCCTTGGTATTTTACAGCTTTTATTTGCTTGTAGCTTGTTAGCAGTCCTTCGGTAAATAGAAAGCCCAGAGCAAGGTCTTCGTCGTCTCCCGGTGTACGCATAGTTACGGAGATAGCGGTTGGTTTCTCATCTGTGAAATGCTGTATCTGAAGCTCTAGCGGAGCTTCTACGGCTACTACATCTTCTACTTCACGGGTTTTCCCGTTTTTGGATTTATTGATTTTTATTTGATGTAGTCCTTCGTTCATTAGTTTATTTTATTGGTCCACGGTTGCATTGGCTCGCGGTTGCATTAACCCACGGTTGCAACCGTGGGTTAATGAGGAGCATAGCGTTTTGCTTCTTCTAGCATTAGTTCGTATTCTTTATCGAAAGATATGGCCTTATGATGTTCTTTTTGCTTTGCGATATATCCTTTTATCTTACTTATTTCGAACCTTCCTACTGAGAAAACACCGTATCCTACTTGCCAAGAAAAGCGTTTAGGACTTAGTTCTTGTTCATTTATCTCCTTGGATGACATAGATTTTAGACTTCTGATAAGCTTAGATGGAACAGCCTCTCTTCCAAGTGATACTAATACGTGTACATGATTTTCCGTACCATTAGCAGCCATAAGAAAACATCCATGGTCTTGGCATATAGATTCGAATACCTTTTTGTACGTTTTTTCTATTTCTGGTGTAATATCATTTTGCCTTTTCTTGGTGGCAAATACATAGTGCAGATAGATACTAAAGTAGGAGTGTGACATTTTTTGTTTTCTTATTCTGACTTTTATTCGTGTAGATTTGGCTTTATAGGTTCGCCCCGGGTTTAGCTTTAGGTTCGCCCCGGGTTTAGCTCTATACGCTCGCCCCGGGTTGCAACCCGGGGTTAGCGTATAGATTGCTCTCATCTTCATGGTCTCTCGGCTTTAGACATTGCCAGTCTTTTTCTATTAGCACATACAGCTCGTTATCAGTATATTCGAAACCCACTCGCTCGTCTGTGTCCCAATTTTCTAGCCATACTTTAGGTATTTTAGTGGTTATTCTATTTCCCGTAAAGATGCACGAGAACTCTTCTGTATCTGAAGCTGTAATACCATAGATAAGTTCTCCTTTTGCGAATAGACATTTACTCCAAACTTCACCTTCGTTTACAAGGGAGTTTACCTCGCTCTGAGCTAGCCTAAATCGTACAGAATTGTCTTTTATTCTAATTTTCATTTTTTTAAATTATTGGGGTAGTACTATTCCTTTTTCGTCTAATTGTGCTTGACTTAGCTGAACATATTGTATACCCATTTTTATTCTTTCATCGGGCAAATTACGGCTGTTTTGAGGTTGTTTAGCGATGGTCGTAGCTACTTCTATTCCACTTAGCACTATCCCAAAAGTGGTATACTCTCCATCGAGATGAGGTGTGCCATTTATGTTATTTACTATATAAAATTGTGAGCCGCTTGATCTACGTTCAGGGTTTCCACTATTCCCAGTTCTAGCAGCTGCTAAAGCCCCGTAGGAATGTTTTAATCTAGAAGAATCAATCTCAGCAGCTATAGTATAGCCAGGTCCTCCTGTCCCGTCATTAGTGCGGTCGTCATCTTTAGAATTGGGGTCGCCACCTTGAATCATAAAATTCTTAATGCATCTATGAAATTCTGTACTATCATAAAATCCGGCCCTTACTAGGCTATCAAAGTTGGCTTTGTGTAGGGGTGTTTCATCATAGAGGTGAAGATATATGTTACCGAAATCTGTTGATAGTTCTAAGATTTCATATTCTTCAATAAATGGGCCTGTTCTATCATCTACATTCTCTTTGCAAGCTCCAAAGGAGAGTGCGAGTGTTAAGCTAAGTATTATTGTCTTTTTCATAATTTTAAAATCCAAAAAATCCTTTTTTACTACGTGAGCTAGAAATGCCAAGCACCCCGAGAATACCTCTGGTTATTTCTCTTACTACTGTTCTTCCGGCTGTACTATTTATTGCTTTTTCTAGCGTAGATTTCTCTCTTCTGCCGCTGGCTCTTCTAGTAGTTTGAGTATTAGTTTCTATCTCTTTTTCGTTAGCGGCTTTTTCTTCTGCTACATCTAGCTTTTTATTTAGCATTTCATAAGCACTCTCGCGATCCACCTCTGCATTATACTTCTTCCTTATTTTAGACGCATTCATTACGGCTTCTTTCTCTTCGTCAGAGATA
>JBDNFQ010000082.1:0-1013 GCA_041689715.1 Bacteroidia bacterium | reverse complement strand
GTGGTATTTTAGTAGTCTATAAAAAAACGCCATTTATGAAAAAATACATTATAGTGTCTATTATTCTGCTAAGTACGGCTTTAAGTCAGGCACAACTCTTTGAAATATCGTTTGATCCTGTTTTTAGAAAAGCGTCTGGAGACCTATATTCCTTAGCCCTAGCAGGAGGATTAAATCAGCCTCAGTTTTCGAATATTGATTTGAATAAGGATGGATTTCAAGACTTAATGGTTTTTGATAGAACGGGTAATAAAATTCTGACTTTCATAGCTACTGGTGGGTTAAACTATGTATATAATCCCAGCTACGAAGAATTTTTTCCGAAGGGAGTGGAGTTTGTTCAGCTAAGGGATTATGATGACGATGGTTTGCCAGATGTGTTTTTGTACAACGGTGATTCTGTAATAGTGTACAAGAATAACACGGTAAGTACACCTCAATTCGATTCGGTGCGTGCACTTAAAGGATTGGATAAGGTAAGCATAGTGCCTTTTAACCCGTATAAAAAACTTTCACAGGTAAATGGCTGCTTGCCAGCCATTGTTGATATTGATGGCGATGGAGATTTAGATTATATCACAAATTTAAATTCAATTGGCTCGGATCTTATCTTAAACTTAAATAATAGTGTGGAGAAAGGTGCTTCTCTAGAAGATATAGACTACGAAATAATAGACAAGTGCTATGGTGGCATCTCAGAATATTCAGGAGAACTGACTATTAACTCACCCTGCTATTTCCGTGAGGTGTATAAGAAGAAACATTCGGCTACTAAGACACTTTGCTTTTTTGATAATGATGCAGATGGAGATTTAGACTTATTTTATGGAAGCTCAGAGCAGGCAACTAATCCCGTGTATTACTTTGAAAATGGGAAGAGTGATCTAGCGTTTTATAAAGATACTTTTATACGTATAGACACTGCCTATTTTTTGCAAGAGTACGAAAATCAATTAGCTGTTGCTCCGTCTATGTCCTTTGTAGATGTGGATCATGATGGGGCAAAAGATATG
>JBDNFQ010000081.1:0-4048 GCA_041689715.1 Bacteroidia bacterium | reverse complement strand
TGGGTAGAGTAAGACTAGGTAAAATATAGAGTTTTAAGAAAAAAATGAGCAAAGGAGGAAATTACTCCTTTTCTCATTTTCCGTTTACTGGCTTTAGTTCTTCTTCTATTTTTTTAAAGTCAAGGACCATTCACATGTATGAATAGGTCTCCATCGTACTGTATAATTATTCCTGCGTGCAAAGAAAATAAATCGTAGATAGTTCACATTACTCATTTATTATCTTTGTAGATAAATGGTGCAGCTTAAGAGGCAGGAATATAGATAGCTGTATTAAATATGTGCGTTTTAAAACTAGCCTTCGTCACCGTCAGGATTGAGTGGATTGGTAAAGGGGATATCTTCATCGGGATCGTTGTCTCTGGCGTGCACTCCTGGAGGATTAAATAAATTCCAGTCGTCTTTTACGTATTCCCATTTATTAAAACTATCTACCCAATCTATGAAGATCTCTCTAAACTCATCTATGACATCTCGTAGCATATCAAAGTAGTGCATGCCGGTATAGTCTTCCAAAGCAAAGCCGTGTTTGCTGATATAGAGACTCATAGCGGCTTTGCGTATGAGGGCGGCATTTTCCATCTTGATGGAGTAGAGGGTGTTGCCACTTGCCCCTGCTATTTTAGTGCGAATCATAAGTACGTCTTTCATCATGAAGGCCTTTTGATGCTTGAGCATATCAGAGTCAGGCAGGTCCGCTTGTAAGGTGTGCACTATTTTAAAAAGTTCTTTACCTGTATTAGCAAGGCGGTTTTCTAAGTCTATTTTATGCTGCGGGTAGTTATCTTCTTCGTCTATCATGGTCTAAATCTTTTCTTTAATTCACGGATAATATCTTCTAATCCATTTAATTTAATCTCATAAACAGTATCTAGTTGTATGCCGAGTTTTCCTTTTGGGAAACCTCCTTGTCGTTTGAACCATTCAAGATACTCTATAGGTAAGTCACATAGTATTCTGCCGCTAAACTTACCAAAAGGCATTTTTACGGTAACGATTTGTTTTAGTATTTCTGGATTAGGTGACACGAAACAAAGGTGAGATTTTTTTAATTCATAAGTAGTAAACTCTAGTTAATTGTCCATCAACAGAATAAAAGCCACACTTATCTAAAACTACTCTTACTTATACCTTCTTAGCTCTTAGATTTGACGACTTGATAAAAGAGTACATTATAACGATACTTTGGAGTCTTTCGCCGTTTGGCGAAGCTAAGGTGGGTATACCGTATGGCTTATTAAAAGACTTGAATCCATACTTGGTTTTCATATTTGCACTAGCTGCTAACATCATGGTTTTTCCTATGATGATGATCTTTCTGGATAAGTTCAATACTTGGCTTTTAAGGTGGAATTGGTATAAACGAAGTGCTTTGTGGGTGGCTAAAAGAGCAAAAAAAGGTTCTGGAGCTCAGCTGAAAAAGTATGGATATTTGGGGCTAGCACTATTTGTTATGGTTCCGCTGCCTGGTACGGGCGTGTATGCAGGATCTATTGCCACTTATCTTTTCAAAATGGATGTTCAAAAAGCATTCTGGGCCAATACTATTGGTATAAGTATTTCTTCCATTATAGTATGGAGCTTGACTCACTTTGGGATGAAAATATTTTAGTAAGCTATCGTCGTGGAAGAACTCAGATATTTTCGTGGTCTTGTCTTCCATTCATAGGCCCCATGCAGCTCATAACCATAAAATAGTGTTCTTTTGAAAGATGAATTTATCTTTCAAACATAAAATAATAAGTGCTCTACTTATTATTCTAGGCACTAGCTCCTTAGGTCAAGCCCAAGTTTTTTCTGGTCAAATAGACTCGCTCGTAGCTGTGGCTATGTCTAACTTTAATGTGGCGGGTCTTGCCATAGGAGTAGTGCAAGACGGCAAAATCATACATAGTAAAGGGTATGGATATGCTAATGCAGAAACCAAAAAGCCAGTTACTGAAAACACGAACTTTGCGATAGCAAGCAATAGCAAGGCTTTTACTGCCACAGCTATGGCAATACTCGTAGAAGAAGGAAAAGTCAAGTGGGGTACCAAAGTGAAGTCGATTATCCCAGAATTTAAAATGTACAATAGTTATGTTACGGATAATTTTACCGTAGAAGATTTGCTTTCTCACCACAGCGGAATGGGTTTAGGGCAAGGCGATTTGATGTGGTTTCCAGATGGTAACGATTTCAAAATAGATGATATGATAAATGCGTTTGCTGAAGTAACCCCAGAATCTGGTTTTAGGACAGAGATGCAGTATAATAACATTTTGTTTTTTATAGCAGGAGAAATAATCACCCGGGTTTCTGGAATGTCGTGGGAAGACTTTATTGAAAAAAAAATTATGAAACCCATTGGGATGGAAAGCAGTGTGACTTCCATCAGTAGAATAGGAAGTTTAGAGCTGGCAAAACCACATACCGCAGTAGGAGATGAGCTTAAAGTGCTGTCTGACTATGCACCGCAGGCCAACGGTGCCGCAGCCGGCATATACGCCAATGTGAATGATCTTTGCAACTGGATGATGCTCAATCTAAATCATGGAGTTCTAGAAGATGTAAAAGTATTTGATGCGGCTACTCAGAAAAATCATTTGTGGAAGACCCAAACAGTCACTTCTGCTAATAGCAATCCGAAGTACAATGCACACTTTGGAGGCTATGGATTAGGGTGGTTTTTAGGAGATATGAATGGTAATATGGTAGCGAGTCATAGTGGTGGAATGCCAGGTATGCTATCTAAAACTACACTCATCACTGATAAAAATGTAGGTATAGTGATACTCACGAATACGAGTGACGATGGAGCAATGGTATTCAGTGCTTTGACCAATACATTAGTAGATGCTTTTGTAGGAGTGGAAAGCACTGATTGGATAAGCAGATATGCAACTTATTATAAGAACAATACAGCCTTTGCAGATTCTGTATTAACAGCTACTTGGGGAAAGGTGAATGCTGATAAACCTGGGAAGTATGATGAACAGATAGTAGGCAAATACCGAGACTCATGGTTTGGCGATATTGATATAACTCAAAATAAGGATAAACTAATCCTGAGCTGCAAACGTTCGTCCAAACTTACGGGTCAATTGTTTTATTACGAAGACTTCACTTATCTCGTAAAATGGGATTATCAAGATATGAATGCAGACGCATTCGTAAAGTTTGAGATGAATGATAAATTAAGACCAACAGGGTTTTCGCTGGAAGGGATCTCTCCCAACATCGACTTTAGTTTCGACTTTGACGATTTAGATATTAATAGAATAAAGTAGCAGGCTATTCCTTCTCGTGAAGATTGAAAATTCTTTTAACTAGAGAGACAATAGAAGTAGCTAAAATAGCTTCTAAAAAATGCAAGAAAAGTGTCTTTCTGTGCATCTCAGATATCGCTGTGGTGAAAGACATATGCGGGGCAATATAGGGATGAGAATTTCTGTTGGTTGAGGATGACGAGTGACGAAACTAAGGATTGGCTTATTCTGGTCAGGAATCTAGTCCGATAGATGGACATAATTAGACCTAAGCTATCTCTTTAGAGTAGGTTTGTAATTCTTTAATAAAACGATAAAAAAATGAATATTAATTTAAGAGAGTGGCTCACAGCCAATCTTGGAACCAATGATACCGCCTCAACACTGATTTTAGTGCTGCTAACCATTCTAATAGTTTTTATTATTTGGGGGCTATCCAAAAAAACGCTCCATTATTTCATTCCTAAACTCACCGCAAAGACCGAAACTTTATGGGATGATATTATTTTCAATGAGCGAATAATAAACTCGTTTTCTACACTAATACCTGCTATCATTCTGGATCAATCTCTGCCTATTTTATTAAAAAACTCAACATTGTCTCTTCCCTTTATTTTGGGGGCTACTGATATAATAGTCATTTTAGTTTCTGTGTGGATTCTTGTCTCATTTTTCAATTCTATCAATGAAATATTATCTCAAAAAGAGCAACACAAGGATAAACCCATTGGGAGTCTCACTCAGTTAGCTAAAATATTAGTTTTCTCTGTAGGTGCTATCTTGATTATCTCTACGGTGAT
>JBDNFQ010000080.1:0-1554 GCA_041689715.1 Bacteroidia bacterium | reverse complement strand
GCTAGTATATTACATAACCTAGCGAATACAAATAGAGGTAGAAGCATGACCCTGCATCTGTATATGAAGCCGATAAAGGAGTGTAGAATTTATGACGTGGCTACTTCTCAACTTAAACTAGTATCTCTTAGCTACGATACCTTAGGCGGAGAGCCTGTCTAGTCGAAGTGCCTTAAATCGACACTTGTAAATCGCCATTCTGGTGTGATTATTTCTCCTTCTTTTAATGGATACCAAGGGCTGAGCGACTCGTCATTTCTATTTACGAGTATCTGAATCTCCTGAGCAGGCATATAGCTTTGGGCTAGCATAAAAAGTTTATTTCCTGCAGAGTCAGTTGCCATGTTCACCACTAGCACAGCGTGTCCATACGGATTCCCTTTCTGTATCAATATATCTAGTTACAGATACTTATTTCTTTATTAGCTTAATCGTTTTGGAATCTTCGCCTCTTGAGATAGTAATAAAATACATGCCAGATTCAAGACCACTCAAATCTACTTTGTGAATTCGTTGGGTGCTGGTAATATGCTGAGCCAGAAGTTCTTTTCCTTCTATATTAGCTACCGTTATCCCAAGTTCTACTTCTACTTTTGCTATGGTTCCTATGTCCACGTGAACATCTGAAGTGAATGGATTAGGATATACACCAATGCTCAATTCTTCTGCTACTTGGTTAAAATCTACCTTGCGTACGTCGCTATACTCACTTGCTCCATTATAATCGAACTGGTGTAGACGATAAAACGCTACTTTAGATCCTTTGGCTATGCTCATATCCGTATAGGCATAGTGTAGTACCTCGTCGCTAGTCCCGTTTCCTTCTACTCTGTCTATTGCGACAAAAGAGTGTCCATCATAGCTTCGCTCTATCATAAAGTGACTGTTGTTGATCTCACTAGCTGTAGCCCAGTTGAGCTCGGCTGTAGTATGTGCCATCGCTTGTGCAGTGAAGTAGAGTAGCTCTACAGGTAGTGGAGCAGCACCAGTGCCACCTCCGCCACCACCACCTCCGCCACCGCCAGAGAAACTAGTTACCTCAAACTCTGCACTATGATCTGCCGTGCCGTGTAAGGTTCTATTCCAAATAGTAGCACTAGGAGTGCTACCATTGGCGATAATTAACCCATTTACTGTGTGTGGATCTGCAAACGCACTTCCACTTGTACTCTTGTATAAATCTACATCACCAACTGCACTCAGTGTAGATGGATAGCCAGTAGCACTACTATTATGTGTAGATAGTGCAGATGCTAGAGCTGTATACTCACTGTCTGTGAAGTAGTATTTCACTCCTACATTACCACTGCTAGGCTGTGTAGTAGGACTTACATCCCATCTTCTGTCTATCATCACATATCCTTTATTGTTTGTACTTATCATACCCCCATCATTTCCTACATAGCTATACGTAGTACTAGCACCTAGTTTTAGTCTTACTTCACTAGCTGATACTACTGCTCCTGAGCTACCTATTTTCAGACTCAGAAGTAGCTTTTCTCCAACCGTGCAATAGTTCGTCCATCCATTGGCGTCTATACTTGTATAGTCTGC
>JBDNFQ010000079.1:0-2600 GCA_041689715.1 Bacteroidia bacterium | reverse complement strand
TATACCTTTGAGGGTAAGAGTGGAAACGTACTCATAGACTTACAGCACCGCGATAAGTTACTGAGCCATAAACTAGAGTTAGTGGATAAGCGAACCATAAGAGGATATAGAATAAGTTCTGCTTGGGCAAAAGAGCAGCATTGCTATTTCTATACGCGACTGAGCCAGACTATTGATGGAATTACGTATAACGCAGACAGCTCACAGGCCGTATTGCATTTTGAGAATCTTAGTAGAAACCAACTGCAGATGGATGTAGGAATTTCGTTTACTTCTATGAATGGAGCGAAAGGGAATTTGGAATATGATTTGGCTTTTATGAAAGGTAAAACTTCGCTAGATGATTTTAAATCTCTAGGACAAAAAGCTTGGGACACCGAACTTACCAAAATAGAAGTATTCACCCAAGATGAAAATAAGAAATACATCTTCTACACGGCACTCTATCACTGTATGATTCACCCCAACATAGCAGAAGATGCAGACGGCAAGTTCAGAGGGCATGATATGAAGATCCATGACTCGCCCAATCATACACAGTACACGGTATTTTCACTTTGGGATACGTACAGGGCACTTCATCCATTGATGACTATCATAGATGAGCAGCGTACCACAGATTTTATCAATTCATTCTTAGAGATATATAAGCAGAGCGGGAGACTACCTGTATGGGAACTAGCGAGTAACGAGACCGATTGTATGATAGGGTATCACTCCGTGAGTGTAATAGCAGATGCGTATATGAAAGGCATCCGTGGGTTCGATACTACGCTGGCTCTAGACGCTATGGTGGCAAGTGCCAATACGGATTTATTTGGCTTGCCAAGTTATAGAAAGTACGGATTTGTACGAGCAGAAGATGAACCAGAAAGTGTAAGTAAAACGTTGGAATATGCATACGACGATTGGTGTATCGCCCAGATGGCAAATGAGATGGGAGAGGATAGTATTGCAGATGTATTTTACCGCAGAGCAGAATCTTGGCGAAATATCATCAATCCAGAAACAGGTTTTGCTACACCACGTATCAATGGAGACTGGCTACCCAATTTTGACCCCAAAGAAGTTAATTTACACTTCACAGAAGCCAATAGTTGGCAGTATAGTTTTGTGCAACACGCTCGTGGTGGGTACGATTATAGTAAGGATTTGGAAGAAAAATTAGATTCCTTCTTTGCCTCAAAAGAGCAAACAACTGGAAGAACACAGTCGGATATTACAGGTCTCATAGGTCAGTATGCCCATGGCAATGAACCTAGTCATCATATAGCATATTTGTATAACTATACCGTACACCCTGAAAAAGGGCAAAAGATTATCAAACAGATTTGCGATTCGTTTTATATCAATGCTCCAGATGGATTGATAGGGAATGAAGATTGTGGACAAATGAGTGCATGGTATGTTTTGAGTGCAAGTGGTTTTTATCCAGTTTCTCCAGGGAGGCCAGAGTATTATTCAGGACTTTGTTTATTCGACAGTGCTTTTTATAACCTTAAAAAGGATAAACACCTTGAAATACACAGCGACCAGAATGTGGGTGATCAATTATTTGAGGTTTATAGAATTTTGGATACTTTTAGTATCAATGGTAAATGGGTTATGGATGGGGACTTCTTCCAGAGCAGACCCTCACGTATTTTACATCAATACTTAGTCGATGGAGGAACTTTCATTTTTATAAATGAGAATAGATTGGGAGGAATGTTTGATGTCGAAAATGAAATTTTATTAGCCGAATTAACATATCCAGAAACACCATTAATTAAAGGAGAATCAATTTTTGAAAATGAAACTGTGATTACTCTAAAATCGATAGACTCAAACTATAAAATCAGATATAAGCTAAATGAAAATAATGAATGGCTCAGCTACAGTGATCCGTTTTTAATAAGGAAGACTACAGAGGTTTATGCACAAAGTATTTATCCAAAGGATACTTTTTACATCGACGATGCAGGGGAGTATATCGCTTTTGGTTTTAGCCCCACCATCTCTGCCACTTTCTACAAAAAACCAAACAACTGGACGTGTACATCCAGCATACCGCCCAACTCACAATATACTGGTGGAGGAAAAGATGCGTTGATAGATGGAATAAATGGAACTGTCAATTGGCAAGCAGGCAGATGGCAAGGGTATCAGAATGAAGTGGTTACGTTTGATTTAGATTTCAAAGAAAAGAGAAAGGTGAGCACTGTTAGTGCAAGTTTTGTGTCGGATGCTCGTTCATGGATATTGATGCCAAGTAAGGTAGAAGTGTATTCAGAAGGGAAGTTGATAGGAAGCCAGTCATATGTGGTGGATGCATTTACTGAAGGGAATTTCTTAGAAACAATAACTGTAGAACTAGACCCAAAAGTAAAGATGGATAAGCTGCAAGTGCGTATCTATTCCGCGGGTAGACTACCCAAAGGTCATCCTGGGTTTACCATGGATGGGGATTCCTTTTTCTTTGTGGATGAATTGAAAATAAAATAATAAAATGGCATGGATACACCATTGTAGGAACACGCCTCGAGGCGTGTTCCTACAATGAAAACGGATGGCGTGTTCCTACAATGAAAACGGATGGCGTGTTCCTACAATGAAAACGG
>JBDNFQ010000078.1:0-12517 GCA_041689715.1 Bacteroidia bacterium | reverse complement strand
GCAGAGACAAGTGGCACCGTACGGTGAAGATACCGTAGATATAATGGCCGTTACTAATTTGCCTACTGAGATGCCTAAAAATGCCAGTACAGAATTTGGCACTTTATTTTTAGAGCATATTGCCCCACTACTTATATCAGGTGATAAGGAAGGTATTCTAAAACGTGCTCGGATAACGAAGGACGGGAAGCTGACTAAGCAATTTGACTACCTGGCAGATTTCGTGTCTCAATGAGACAAGAAAAAGGATAAATCAACGTTAAAACGAAACGGGATGTAACTTTATATAAGTTCATAGGATATAAGTAACAATAACAATGAAGAATTTTTTACTAATGGTCTTAGTAGCGTTTGCCGCTCAGACCTTATCTGCCCAGCAGACGTACACCCTATCTGGTTATATAAAAGAAGCGGGCAGTAAAGAGCTATTGCTCGGCGTCACTATATATACGGCAGATAAAACTGCAGGCACTGTGACTAATGATTTTGGTTATTATGCCTTGCAATTACCTAAAGGCACACATTCTATCGTGTATAATTTTATAGGATACGGAACAGAAATAAGACAGGTAACTATAAGTGCTGACAAGGTGCAAAACGTGCTGCTGCAAAGTGCAAATAATGCACTAGGAGAAGTAGTAGTAAAAGCGAGTAAAACGCAAAAGAAAGTAAGTGAGGATGTACAAATGAGTACCATAGAAATCCCCATAAAAACAATAAAGGCTATACCTGCACTAATGGGCGAGAAAGACGTGCTCAAGGTGCTTCAACTGATGCCAGGAGTGCAAAGCGGTAGCGAAGGGCAGAGTGGACTGTATGTGCGAGGTGGTGGTCCAGATCAAAATCTAATAATACTAGATGGAGCTACTGTATACAATGCACAGCACCTTTTTGGTTTTTTCTCCTTGTTCAATGGAGATGCACTTCGCAGTGTAGAGCTTATTAAAGGAGGTTTCCCTGCTGAATATGGTGGCAGACTATCATCTGTGATAGATATGAATATGAAGGATGGTAACAAAGAGAAATATACTGGAGAACTAGGTATAGGGGTTATCTCATCCAAGGGTGTTATAGAAGGTCCCTTTGCTAAGGGTAAAGGCTCATTTATAGTAAGCGGTAGACGCACCTATATAGATGCCCTTACTAGGCCCATTATACTTGCCCTTAATAATGGGAATGGTGGTGGATACTATTTCTATGACCTCAATGCAAAAGCAAACTATGAGATAAATGATAAGAATAAAGTCTATCTAAGCGGTTACTTTGGTAGAGACAAGTTCTACGTAAACATAAAAGAGTCTTTTGATAATCAATCATACAAAAGCGATATAAATTTCGGCTGGGGAAATGCAACAGGAACCGCTAGATGGAATCATATAGTAAATCCTAAACTGTTTTCTAACACCTCTTTTATTTACAGTTTTTATGAGTTAGCCATAAAAGCCGAAGAGGAAGAGAATAATCAACAGCTCTTTTCACTAAAGTATGGTTCTGGAATAGAAGACTATAGCATAAAACAAGATTTTGATTGGTACGCAAATAATAAGCACAAAGTCAAATTTGGTATGTTGGCTACCCATCATACATTTACTCCTGATGCCTTGGTAATAAAAGATGCCGTTTTTGGCGAGAACTTAAATAGAAAAACAGAGTATAAATCTATAGAAACAGGATTCTATATTCAGGATGAATGGAAGATTACCAATAGACTAAAGTCCCTATCGGGCTTGCGACTTAGCACATTTACTTCTGGAGATAAGACCTATGTGAATCCAGAACCAAGAATAGCACTTTCCTATAACTTAAAAAGTGATTTAGCCGTGAAGGCTTCCTTCGCTACTATGAATCAATATGTACACTTACTCAGCACCAGTGGAGTAGGTCTGCCAACAGATCTATGGGTGCCAGCTACCGAAAAAGTAATGCCGCAAAATAGTCAACAAGTGGCTGCAGGTATAGCCAAGGACTTCGAAAAACAAAATTTCAGTCTTACCGTAGAAGGATATTATAAGACTATGAATAACATCATAGGATACAAAGAAGGAGCCTCTTTTTTAGCTATACAAGATGGTGTAGATGGTGCAGAGACTATATCGTGGGAAGACAATGTAACCTCTGGCAACGGAGTAAGTTATGGTGGTGAGTTTCTGGTGCAGCGTAAACAGGGCAAGCTCACAGGATGGGTAGGGTATACACTGTCTTGGACTACTCAGCAGTTTGATGAATTGAATAACGGGAATAAGTTTTTTGCTCGATACGATAGACGACATGATATATCAGTAGTTGGCATTTACGAGTTAAAAGAGAATATTACACTTTCCGCTACTTGGGTGTATGGTACGGGCAATGCTATTACCCTGCCATTGAGTACCTACGAGCTTGGTTCTCTCAATAATTCTAGATACGGAGATCAGTTTGGGTTTAATAGGAATGGAACAGAATATACCGCACGAAATGATTTTAGAATGCGTTCTTATCACAGAGCAGATATAGGCATTCAAGTATCTAAAGAAAAGAAGAGGGGTGTACGAACTTGGGAGTTTAGTGCGTATAATTTATACAATAGAAAAAACCCTTTTTACTACACCATAGGTCCAGAGAAAAGATTTGATCCTGAGAGTAAGCAGGTTTTAAAACAGATTAGTCTCTTCCCTATTTTACCGTCTATTAGTTGGAATTATAAATTTAAGTAAGCCATGAAAAAAGTATTAATGTACATAGCTATTATTCTAAGTGTTTATGGTTGCCAGACAGTCTTAGAAAACGTGCCCGTACCAGAAATTCCGCGAAAGGCAGTTGTTTTTGGGAGTATAGAAGTGGAGAGCTCATATCATACACTTCGCGTAACCAAGAGTAAGCCTATTCTGAATAATAGTACGTCAAGCGGTTTTGATGTGATTACAGATGCTCAAGTGACTGTGACTAGTGGGGGACAGAGTTATTTATTTACCTATAGCCCAGCGATAGAACTGTATGAGTATAGAGGTATGATAGACTTATCTTCAGGGGAGGCTCAGCTCCAAGTAAATACGATTGGTTTAGGGACGTTAACCTCTAGAGTGGCTGTACCTGAAGAGGTAGGTACGTATTCATTTATGGTCGATTCCCTGGTAAGAGAGTATGAGACAGAATATGCGGTTCAGTTTACTATGCCCGCTTCTGGCAATGCAGAATACTATAGACTCGATGGATACTCAACCTATGCTACAGATACTTTTTCATCTTACTCTTCTAAAGAATATCATACCAATGAGACTGAGCTGAATAAAGAGCTTAAAGTGAAGAGCACTTTTTATCTGTGGGATGATAAAGATAATAGTTCATCTGATTTATATATAAGACTAAGTCGAATCTCAGAAGAATATTACAAGTATGGTAAGGCATTAGAAAACTACGAACCCAATAATCCATTTGCAGAGCCCATTCAACTACCTAATAATGTAGAAGGTGGTTTAGGTGTTTTTGGGATTAGTAGAAGCAAAATTGTTCGGATAAATTAACCGAACAACTACTTTTTTTTATTTTGGTGTAACGAAATACCCTATATTTGGGTATTCAATATATGAAATATCTTACTTTAATCCTTATAGGAATACTCTTTGCTTTCACTTCAAGTGCACAAGAAAACGAATATAAAAACGAATTTAGTCTAAACACCACAGGCTTTATTGCCAATTATTTTAATCTCGGTGGAGTAAGTAGCAATAGCCTTTACATCGTAGATTATAAACGAGAGATAGGTACAGATTTATATTTTAGATCGGGCTTAGATGCTTCTTATGGTAATAGCAATACATCGCAAACAAATCAAAGTAGAGCATATTTAAATACCAAGAGATTTGACCTAAGACTAGGTGTAGAAAGAAGAAAAAAGCTCGGGGGAAAGTGGTTTTGGCACTATGGTGTTGACATTGTTGGAGGTATGAATTATGGTACATCTACAAGTAATCAACAGTTTTTGAACTCATCCTTTGCACAAGAAGATGTGAAACGTATAAGTGCCTCAGAAAACGAAAACATAGGCTTTGGTCCTGTAACTGGCCTTAGATGGAAAATATCTCCACGTATCTCGCTCTGGACAGAAGGTAGATTATATTTTAACTACAGTGAAACCAAAAATATAACTCGCTGGGAAGATGTAAGCGAATCTGTGAAAAATAGAAATACAGGATTCAATTTTGACACAAACAGCAACACTAACTATAGAACAGCAGCAAACGCTGTCTTGCCTTTAGACGTATATATAACTTTTAATTTTTAACAGCATGAAATTCTCTAAAATTCTCGTTTTTAGCCTTCTAGTAATAACCGTATTTGCTTGTACCAAAGAGGACTCCTCGTCTGTAAGTAGAGGAACTCCCAATATCGCAGATTTTGAATATAATGTAACAGACGATGTAAACTTTGCAACGGGCATAGGACAGATAACCTTAGACAATAATCAGGTGGCACTAGGGAGAGTGTTATTTTATGATGATTTACTATCTATCAATGGTCGCAAAGCTTGTGCCTCTTGTCACCTGCAGTCCAAAGGATTTGCAGATGGTGAGATACTTAGTGAAGGATTTATGGGAGAACTTACCACTCGGCATAGCATGCAACTGAGTAATCTACGGAGTCAGAACCAATTCTTTTGGGATGGCAGATCACATAACCTAGGGGAGCAAGTGCTTATGCCTATTCAAAACCATATAGAGATGGGAACGGAAACTATAGAGCAGTTAATTCAAAAGATAGAAGCTCAAGAATATTATGCTACATTATTTACTAATGCTTTCGGAAGCAAGGAAATTACTAAAAGTAAAATCTCTGGTGCACTGTCTTCTTTTGTATCCTCTTTAGTTTCTTATAATACCAAATTTGACAATGTAATGAGAGGGGAAGAGTCTTTTACTGCATCGGAAAAACGAGGTAAAGAGCTTTTTGATTCGAAATATAATTGTGCTGTCTGCCACGGAGGTATGAATTTGAACTCGGAGTGGGGTTCTACTTCATTTGCCAATATAGGTCTAGACTTAGTAGACCAAGATTCAGGGGCTTTTGGCCGTTTCAAGGTGCCCTCACTTCGTAATGTGGCCGTAACAGCTCCGTATATGCATGACGGTAGATTTGCTAGTTTAGATGATGTATTTAACCATTATAGTAGTGGTGTAAAAGAGAATAGAAATGTAGACTGGAGATTACGTGATCAAACGACGGGAAGAGCAATTTCTATGAATATTACAGATCAAGATAAGAAAGACATAATAGGTTTCTTAAACACCCTTACCGATGAGCAAATGCTATCAGATCCTAAGTTTTCGGACCCATTTGACTAGGACAAACGCTCTCATTTTTTTCTGATTACCATCAATCCATCTCGTATGGGCATTAATACATTCTCTACTCTGGTGTCTGCCTGTATTTTTTTATTAAAACTATCTAGGGCTTTGGTGTCCTTATCTGTAGGTAGTTGGTATGCATCTAGCACCTTGCCACTCCAGAGCACATTATCTGCTATGAGCACAGCACCACTAGGTAAGCGGTCTATCAATAAGTCGTAGTATGCAGCGTAATTTTCTTTATCGGCATCTATAAACACCAAATCAAAAGACTCATTAAGCGTTGGTATTATATCTAGAGCGTTTCCTATATGGAGCTTTACTTGGTGGGCAAATGGAGACTGACTTACAAACTTATTGATGCGAGTCTCTAGCTCCTCATCTATATCTATGGTATGCAAAATGCCATCAGCGGTTAAACCTTCGGCCATACACAGGGCAGCATATCCTGTATAGGTTCCTATTTCTAAAATAGCCTTTGGTTGTATCATCTTAGAAAACATACTGAGCACTCTACCTTGTATGTGTCCGCTTAGCATTCTAGGAGTTAGTACGTTTGCGTACGTATCTCTGTTGAGCTCGGCAAGCAGTGCTGGCTCTGGCGATGTATGCTTTTCAGCGTAATCTGCTAAATTTTGGGCTATGAACTCCATGGGTCTATTGTATTATTTTAAAACTGGCTTCTACCAACGCGTGATCCGATTTTATATCGCTTATGCTGTTATAGCTAGTACACTCAAGCTCTTCATCATGCAAAATATAGTCTATACGCAATATAGGAAATGGTTTCAAATACGTAGCTCCCCAGCCACGTCCACGCTCAGTGAATGCATCTTTGCGACCCTCCTTTAGCTGTTGATACGTGAAACTCTGTGGCGTATCATTGAAATCTCCCATAATTACCACAGGATAAGGGCTACCATTTATAGCATCTAAAATTGTATTGGTTTGTTCTGCTCGTCGTTGTATTTGAGTTTTTAGCCTTTTGGCAAAGTTGAGTGCGTAGTGCTTATAGTCACCATCGAGCTCCACATTTACCAAGGTGTGATAATCCTTAGAAGAAACACTATTGGAATGCAAATGCACGGTAAAAAATCGAATGATTTCGCCATTAATTTCTACATCGAAAAATGCAGACATATTATTGGTAAGGTGGGTGTATTTGATTCTTTCCCAGTTTATAATTTTGTGTTTAGAGACAAAGCGTAGACCATAGTCATGCTTATTACTTTTGGCGTCTAACCTAATGAACTGCTGATGAGGATAGGCATTGGCACTTACTTTTCCTTTGGCATCTAGCCACTCTATGAGTACGGCTACATCGTACTTATTTTCGGTTAAGTGTGTATTGATTTCCTTAGAAGTATTTCCGTCATTATACACGCTCTGTACGTTAGTATTGAAGCTACAGACTTTGATATCCGTTTCAGATTTGTCTGACGAATTATACTGAATATTTCTTGTTATGAATGGAAGACCAATAACTAAGAAAAAGGCATTATAAAGCCATCTTCTTTTGCCTAGAAATAGCCAAAAGAGGAGCAAGGCTATATTGAGCAATAACCAAATGGTATAACTCAATCCAAAGAAAGAGATAGGCCAAAAATCTTGTGGATTTACAAAGGGAGCTAGGTAAGCTAATACTAATCCAAGTATGGCTAATCCATTGATTATATCCGTTAGTTTCTTTAGTATCTTTCGCATTACTCACTCGCTTTGAAAAGAATTTCTTTCTCAGTTTTAGATAGACTATCGTAGCCACTTCGTGAGATTTTATCTAGTATGGCATCTACTTCATCCTGATTTGGTTTAGCTTTCTGAGTACTCTTCTTTTGGGTTTTTATTTCCTTTTCGTCCAGCACTACTTTTTTCATATTAGCAGACTTCCCTGTGTTCCAACTAAAAGTAGGTAATTCTATTTTCCCTTGCAGATCTAGTATGTACAACGCTCCAAAAAGGGCACCGCCCAAGTGGGCTATTATTCCGCCTAAGTTTTGCATATTTGGGAAAGAGTACAAATCTCTAAAAACAAATAATAAAGCTACCCATCTCATCTCAATATTAAAAAGATTGAAAGGTCTTATTTGATATCTTGGCAAGAATACACCTGTAGCTACTATTATAGCTGTGACACCTCCAGATGCTCCTCGTAAATCTGCTTCAGACACTACATCTACAAAGACGGGTAAGAGGTTATATCCTGTTACGAATAGCACTACGCCGCTTAAACCGCCAAATATGAAAATGTGCCAAACCTGCTTGGTGCTCAAAAATTCTTCTAATATTCTTCCTAAGAAGAACAAAAGCATCATGTTTCCCAGCAAATGCCAAAATCCACTATGAAAGAATATATTGGTAACCAAACTCCAAGGCCTCATCAGTAGAGTGCCTATGTCGCTTGGTACAGCAAAGTATTTTAATAAATCATTAGACTGAAAGCCTGATACAGTAGCTACTACACCCACTAAAATGGTGAATATAAATACTGCTAGGTTAACAATGATAATCTGCTTTACAGCCGAATCTCCCTTGTTAAATTCGTATTTAATTTTCTCCCAAATGTCCATCTAATTAATAAAATGAAGAGCGATTATTTTTATTCCAATATTGTACGAGTAAGAAGCCGAAGAGGGCTCCTCCAAGGTGGGCAAAGTGAGCAATACCCGTTTTAAATCCACTTACTCCGGCAAAAAGCTCAAAAGCTGCGTAACCTATAACAGCATACTTTGCTTTAATAGGTATAGGGATAAACATGAGATATAACTCGGTATTGGGCCAATACATGGCAAAAGCTACTAAGATACCAAATAGTGCTCCAGAAGCTCCTACCGTTGGTGTATTTATACTTGCTAAGCCTTGTGTTATTTCATAATTCTGAACCAAGGTATGAATGACGGCGGCTCCTAGCCCTGTGATTAGATAAAAATTGATATATCTTTTAGCTCCCCACATTTGCTCTAGTCTAGAGCCAAACATGTATACACCAAACATATTAAATAAGATGTGTGTGAAAGACCCGTGCATGAAAATATGCGTGAGCACTTGCCATCCTTTGAAGTACTCACTTTGATAATTGAATAAAGCGAAATACTCATAAGCTTGGGCACCCAAAACTTGTGTCATTATAAACATCAATATATTGATGCCAATGATATTGCGGGTTACTACAGGTATATTAAACTGATTACTATTAAACTGCATTTATTCTGTTATTGAAAAAAACGTTCCAAACTGCTCTTTGTTAGTTTTACGATTATAGCTAAGCCATTAGGTGTGTGTGTGTGCTGTTTGCAGAGCAATAAATCATGCACTAGGGTCTCCATCTCCTTTATTTCTAGGCTTTTGCCTGCCTTTATGGCAGCGTTCTTAGCTGCTGCCTGTTTCAAGGCTTCCTTTTTATTTATTTTGAGCTCTTGGTAGTTGGTTTTGAAATCATCTAAGATTTGTACTACGATAGTAGCTCCATCTTGTTTGCTTAGTTCAGACGGCAATCCGTTGATTATTATCACATTTTTACCAAATTCACTCGTATCAAACCCCAGAGCATTTATATCATTTTGCATCTCGAGGTAGAGGTTCATATCTACAAGTGATAATTCTATGGTTCGCGGAAAGAGTAATTGCTGTGAGGCGATAGTTTGTTTTGCCTCATAGCGTTCAAATAGGATTTGTGCGTGAGCTCTATGCTGGTTTATGAGGTAAAGTTCGCCTTCTATTTTAGCTACTATAAATGTATTATCTACTTGAAAAATACCGCCAATATCTGCCGACTGAACCTGCTGTTCTTGTGGAGTAAATATATCTGGCTGCCTAGTAGTAGGTATAGGCGTATTGAGCAGGTCATCTAGTTTTTCCCAGTTAGTAGCTACTCGCTGCTTGGGTATTTCAAAAGGATTGAAACGGCCATCTGGCTGCGTTACGTTTAGTCGTGGTCCTATAGGGTTACTGTTTATGGCATTGCTTAGCTGACTTGCAGTAGGCATTACGAAATGAGCCCCTAGAGCTTTTTTTACTACAGACTGCAGCAGCGTATATACGTATCTCCCATCTTCAAACTTTACTTCATGCTTGGTAGGGTGTATGTTTACGTCTATTTTGGCTGGGTCTACCTGTAAGAATATCACAAAGAAAGGATAGTTTTTTTCTTCAAGTAAACCGCCATATCCGCTGGAGATAGCATGGTTTAGGTAGTGGTCCTTAATAAATCTTCCATTAGCAAAAAGATACTGACCACCTCTGGTCTTTTTTGCAATTTTTGGGGAACCTAAAAACCCGGAGAAATTTACAATATCAGTGTGTTCGTCTGCCACTATTAGGTCTTCTCTCTTTACCGAAAAAAGAGCAGCTATTCTATCCAGTAGGCTACCGCCTTGTAGTTTAGAAACTTCTTTTCCTTGATTTACAAACTCAAAGGATATCTCGGGATAGGCTAATGCTATACGTTGGTATTCCTCAAAAATGTGCTTGGTCTCTACCGTTATGCTCTTCAAAAAATTCTTGCGAGCAGGAATATTATAAAATAGATTTTTGACAGCTATAGAAGTTCCTTTGGTAGCAGCTACATTCTCTTGTGTTTCTAGCTTGCCTGCATTTATAACTATACGAGTGGCTACACTTTCTTCTGCAGACTTAGTACGCATTTCTACCTCACTTACAGAGGCTATACTAGCTAGAGCCTCGCCTCTAAAGCCAAGTGTGTGTAGGTTATATAGATCTTCTGCCTTTGCTATTTTAGATGTAGCATGTCTCTCCCAGCACATTCTAGCATCAAAGGCATTCATACCACTGCCATTATCGTCTACTTGTACTAGAGTACTTCCTCCGTTTTTGATAAAAAGTTTAATACTAGTAGAGCCCGCATCTACTGCGTTTTCTAAGAGCTCTTTTACCACTGAGGCGGGGCGTTGCACCACCTCACCTGCAGCTATTTGATTGGCTGTACTTTCTGGTAATAAATGGATAACTCCGGGCATCACTTCTTTAAGCTTCCGTAGATAGTTTCTAGTAGGTTAGAATTCCAGAGATAGAAGAAAATAACGCCTAATACGCTGGCTATGAGGACCAATCTTAGGCTATAGTACTTTTGAGAAGGTATAGTTCCGTAGCGAGTATCTACTTGTTTGGCTTGGTAAGCTCTTCTTATGTTTTCTTTTACGGAGTCTTGCGTATGGGTTTTCTCACCCATTTCTCTTTTTATATCATCTACACGTGCATGCAGTTCTTCTTGCCCTTCGTTATAGTACACAGGAGAGTAGTTAAACTTTCTGTGGCGTGGTAATTTGGAGAATCTAAGATTGATCATGCGATTACAAATTTAATGGATTAAACTAAAGTGCTTGTGAAACTAACATAGATTTACGTGACTTAGATTCAAGTATTAAACGAAATTTTGTTTTCGATTAATCAACGGGAGACGAAAATCTACTTGCAGTTCTCTTGATAAGCTCTGTCGGCCACCACTACATCATTGTCTAGAGCCAGTTTATACTCTTCACACGCAAAATCTGTTTCCTTTATTTCAAGGTATAAATTACCTTTAATGTAATGGACTATTTTGTACTCTGGCATTAGCTTTTCTACGGCTTGATAGTCTGTTAGAGCACCATCTATATCGCGTAATACTATTTTTAGCTCTGCTCTACGTTTGTATAAATCGCCTTCTAGTTTGGCTATGCTTATAGCAAAATCCAGATCTTGTAGGGCCAAATCGTTTTGCTTATTTTCTAGGTAGGCTTCTGCTCGAAGTTTTAAAAAAGGGATACTTCTAGGATCTTTGTCTAGTATGTATGTGTAGTCTTTTATAGCCAGATCGCATTTGTTTTGTTTCACAAAACTTTGCCCGCGATAGTAGTACGCCTCTTTAAATACGGGGTTTAAACTCAATGTCTTTGTAAAATCTTGCTCTGCTGCAGTATATTTTTGAGCATTCATTTCGGTAGTACCTCTATTGAAATATCCTCTAAAGTCTTCCGGGTTTAGCTTAATATATTGGTCATATAAAGCAATTGCTTGAGTATAATCTCGCTCTAATGTGGCTCTATTGGCCTGTATCAGTAGCTCTGTGCTTTGTTGGCCAAAGCAGGCTAAAAAAAGTAGAGTAAAAGTAAAAGTAGTGAGTGCTTTTGCAAAAACGTAGTTCATCTTTTGGTATATAAACGGCAAATTAAGTGCCTAATTTCATTGATTATCTAAAATTTATCTACAATGAGCAAAAATATTTGGCTCATATTGTGTATTATTGAAAGACAAAAAAAAATATGAAAAAAGTAACGTTAGTGACATGGATGGTAGTTTTGGCAGCGGTGGTTAGTGCATTTTCTGTAATTACGATAGAAGCAGATGATGTACGAGGCACCTACTGGAACTCAGAAAAAACAGCACATATTCGTATTTATAGAGCTAAAGATGGATTGTACTACGGCAAAATAGAAAAACTAGTGGAGCCTAATAATGCTGATGGGACGCCAAAGAAGGATGCTGAAAATCCGGTGGAGAGCTTAAAAAGTAGAGATAGGCTTGGCATGCTTATAATGAACGGGTTCAAGTGGAATGCAGACGACAGCAAATGGGAAGATGGTACTATCTACGACCCTACTAATGGCAAGACCTATGACGGGTACATGTACTATACCGGAGATAATAAGGACGTGCTAAATCTAAGAGGTTACGTAATGGGGATGACCTGGCTAGGAAGAACCTCCCAATGGGAGCGAATAGACTAGTGCTATGATAGCAAATAGAATATTGATAAGTGGGAAGGTGCAGGAGTTTACTTTATAACCTGATTTCGACTATTCTTTTGAGATGCAGATTTTCATAAAACCTTGTAGGCGAGAGGTTTTAGTGCAGATATAGCAAGCTATATCAAGATAAAACAACGATGATCACGAGGTTTTATGGACAAAATAGGTTGATTACACATTTAAACAGCCATTTTCTTCCTAAAACTGTCTTGGAATAGCTCGCTATTCCTGCATCACTTTCACTCGAAACTCACTATTTAAAGATGTTCGGAATCCAAAATAATAATCGAACCCAAGCATAAAGCATTAAGGTTGGTACATTCAACTAGCAAGTGCGACACTAGGATACAAAAATAGTTCATTAGGGGTTTTATAATCTAGATTTTTTCTAGGTCTAGAATTGAGTAGATTTTGATAAGTAATAATCTGTTTATGAGTTACTAGTTCAAAGCT
>JBDNFQ010000077.1:0-3958 GCA_041689715.1 Bacteroidia bacterium | reverse complement strand
TACGCATTAGGTAGTAATACTTCATTTCCGTCCCCGTCCATGAGATAACATCCGTTTTCTGTGGTACGTGCAGCTTTTAGTAAGTTGGTTTTTCCTATTTCCATTGGAGGTGGCAAAGTTAGCTATAGTATTGTTATTCTTCTAACACACCCACACATTCCATTCTATTAAAAACTGTTGCCGAATGTGGAGCGTCTTGAAGCTCTTCTGTAAGGTCTTGGCCAGCCCAGTGCTCATAGTGTTTGCCTTCTCGCCAGAGCCTACTTTGAGTCACGTCATACACTAGTCCTTTGTACGCTACCCAGACGAGTTCGTGGTCTTGTCCGTTTCTCAAACTAAGCGTCCTTTTCGAAATTTTAGGTAAGTTGCTATCTTTCTTGTTCACGGGTGTATTTTAGCCCTCAATTTTAGAACAATGCGTGTAAAAATTCTCATAGTATTAGTAATTGTTTACATCTTGGCGGCTTTTGCTTGGCTTACTTTTTCACTCCTCAACTATGCCAACACGGACTACAAGCTAAAAAATGATATACTGCAAGCAGGCCTCAATGCCTGCACACTGCAAGTCATGCAAAATGCCAAAAATGGTAATTTGGGTGCAGATTCTATGGAAACTTATTATCTAAAACAGCTACAGATAGATTTTGACTCTACGCAACTCAAGTCGTTTATAAAACAACGATTCAATGATAGTTATATAGCGTCTATAGCTTCGGTAGGTAAAGATAAGGTGCTGCAGTTGAGTATTAATCCTACGAAGTTGCAACAGTTAGAAGAAGAGCGTTTTCAGCAAAGAAATATTTGGCTATATCAGAGTATTTTACTTTTGGTACTAGTAGCATCTGGCATCTATGGCGTCTATTATAGTATAGATAGTATCTACCAACTCAATAAGAGACAAAACAACTTTTTGCTGAGTGTTACACACGAGTTTAAAACTCCCATAGCAGCAATACGCCTCATGCTGCAAACGAGTAAAAACCCTAAAGTAAAAGAGGAGAAAAAAGCGGAACTCATAGAAAATAGTATTGAGAATACGTTTAGACTAGAAGAACTAGCGGAGAATATGCTCGTTTCTATGCAGATAGAAAACGATAAATATCAATACGCACTATCCACAGTAGATCTGAGCGAAATGCTAAATCAGGTAATTGATAATCAGAGTATAAAAGGCGAAATAACGGGGACTGTAGAGCCCGGATTAACACTTACTGGAGATGGTTTTATAACGCGTATGGTCGTCAACAATTTAATAGAAAATGCATTCAAGTACAGCGATAATCAGCCTATTGAAGTGAATCTCATTATGCAGGGTACTAAGAAAGTGCTAGAAGTAAAAGATATAGGAGTAGGTATAGCTAAGGAAGATTATAAAAAAATATTCAAGAAGTTTTTTCGTGTACAAGATGAAGAAACACGTACGACCAAGGGTACAGGCTTAGGCTTATTCATAGTAAAGCAAGCAGTAGAAAGGCATCGCGGTAAGGTGACTGTAACGGTCAATAAACCAAGAGGTTCTGTGTTCACAGTTGAGTTTCCGTGATATTTTTGTGATACTCCGCTGACTTAAAAATGATTAATAAATTGGAACTTCGTATCACAAAAAAGAAGTTAAACAAAGAAACATGAGCACGAACACGAAGAAAAGAATACTGCTAGTAGAAGATGAGAGGCATTTAGCTGAAACCATAAAATTGAACTTAGAAATTGAGGATTTCCATCCTATAGTTCGATACGATGGAGCTTCTGCTATCTCTACCTTCAAAGAGCAGCGTTTTGATCTAGTGATACTAGATATTATGATACCTAATATAGATGGTATAGCTGTGTGCGAAAACATACGTCTACACGATTCTAATGTGCCTATTATGTTTTTAAGTGCCAAAAGCTCAGCAGAAGACCGCGTACTAGGACTTAAAAAAGGAGGAGACGACTATCTTACAAAGCCGTTTAATGTAGAAGAGCTAATGCCCCGTATCAATAAATTAATTGATAGAAAACTAGATAATGGTGGCTCTAATTCAGTAAGTGAATATGAATTTGGCAAGAACTCTGCAAATTTTGATAGCTATGAAGCAATAGGTAGAGATGGCAAATTTTCCCTTACCAAAAAAGAAGCTTTGTTGCTCAAGCTGCTAATAGAAAATAAGGACGAGGTAGTAAGTAGAGAAAAAATACTACAAACAGTATGGGGCTACTCAGTATATCCAAGTACGCGTACTATAGATAACTTTATTCTTGCGTTTAGAAAATACTTTGAAGAAGATCCTAAAAATCCTAAGTTTTTCTTATCGCTACGTGGAGTAGGATACAAGTTTACCAATTCGTAGATTTAAGGTTTTTTTCTTTAGCCTTATTCTAGGTTACTTGTTTATAACTTGCACAGGCTAGTAGTCTAAGCTAGTAGCACTATTTGATATCTTTGCACGTTCATTTTTATGCACGAGCAAATACTAATAGTCGATTTTGGTTCTCAATTCACACAGCTAATAGCACGTAGAATAAGAGAGCTCAATATTTATTGCGAAATACACCCGTTCAATAAACTTCCTACACTAGATAAAAATATCAAGGGCATCATTATGTCTGGCAGCCCCGCGTCTTGCACACAGCCAAATGCACCTGTAGCCGACTTAGATTTTATGCAGCTGGATGTACCCGTACTTGGACTTTGCTATGGAGCACAGTTTCTAGCAGCTAGAAATGGTGGAGTAGTAGAAAAATCTAATCATCGTGAGTATGGAAGAGCAAATCTTACTATTTTACAAGAAAACAAACTATTAGAAGGAATCTCAGATGGCAGCCAAGTATGGATGAGCCACGGAGATACTATCCTTACTATGCCTACCAATACTGCTATCTTAGCCAAAACAGATAGTATTCCAGTGGCAGCATATAAGTTTACAGATAGGGAAGTGTACGCCGTACAGTTTCATCCTGAGGTGAGTCACAGTACAGATGGGTTGCAGCTATTACAAAACTTTACGAAGAATATATGCGGATGTACAGGCGACTGGACCCCAGCACACTTTGTAAGCGAGAGTGTAGCATATTACAAAGAGACTATAGGAAATGATAAGGTAATCATGGGCCTTTCTGGTGGAGTAGATAGTAGTGTAGCTGCTTATATCTTAAACGAAGCTATCGGGAGTAACTTAATTGGTATTTTTGTAAATAACGGACTCTTACGCAAGGATGAGTATCAGAGTGTACTAGATGCGTACAATGGTTTAGGACTAAATGTAATAGGTGTAGATGCTAGCGAGTTATTCGTAAGCCGTCTAGCCGGTGTGAAAGATCCTGAAACGAAAAGAAAAATAATAGGGAATACCTTCATAGAAGTGTTTGATGCGGAAGCATCTAAAATAGAAGATGCTAAATGGCTGGGGCAAGGTACTATATACCCAGATGTGATAGAATCTGTATCGGTCAATGGTCCTTCGGCTACCATCAAGTCGCATCATAATGTAGGCGGACTACCAGATGATATGAAGATGAAACTAGCAGAGCCGTTGCGTTTACTTTTCAAAGATGAGGTGAGACGCATAGGAGCAGAGCTAGGTGTACCTAAAATTATTTTAGAGCGACATCCTTTTCCTGGTCCAGGCTTGGCTATTCGGATCATAGGAGATATAACACCCACTAATATTGCGATTTTGCAAGAAGCAGATGCTATCTTTATTAATGAAATGAAGGTTAGAGGAATATACGATGATATTTGGCAGGCAGGGGCAATATTCTTACCAGTACAATCCGTTGGAGTAATGGGAGATGAACGTACATACGAAAATGTAATAGCACTTAGAGCAGTAACATCCGTAGATGGCATGACAGCAGATTGGGCAGACTTGCCGCATTCTTTCTTAGCCGCAGTCTCTAACAAAATAATCAATCAAGTAAAAGGTATAAACAGAGTAGTGTATGATATTAGTTCAAAACCGCCTGCGACTATTGAGTG
>JBDNFQ010000076.1:0-9640 GCA_041689715.1 Bacteroidia bacterium | reverse complement strand
TTTCTTGAAAGTATCTTTCAACACTTGTAAGCCTGGTATAGCAAAATCTATCATCTGCTTGTATACCGCTATACTCATAGCAGTAGGGAAAGTGTCATTGCTACTCTGGGACTTATTTACATCATCATTTGGATGAAGCACTTTTTTCTCATCTGATAATTTGCCGCCTTGTAGTACGTGACCTCTATTGGCAATTACCTCATTCACATTCATATTGCTCTGAGTACCAGAGCCTGTCTGCCATATTACGAGTGGGAACTGATCATCCAGCTTACCATCAATTATCTCATCACAAACATCAGAAATAAGATCCGCTTTTTCTTGCGAGAGTACTCCTAGTTCAGCATTAGTCATAGCTGCACATTTCTTTAATACTCCGAACGCCTTGATGATTTCTATTGGCATTTTTTGATCGCCAATTTTAAAGTTTTCTAAGGACCGCTGTGTCTGTGCAGCCCAATATTTATCTGCTGGCACCTTTACTCCTCCTATACTATCTCTCTCTATTCTGTATTCCATAATGTGTATTATAAAGTATGCAAAGGTAGTTATTCACAAACCTTAATGTCAAATAGTACAATCTAATTTTATAGTTTTGTCACAAAATATTATTACATAAATGAAAAAAATTGCCACGGTATTATTAACATTATTCTTAGTTCTAAGTTTCACAGCAGCAGAAGCTCAGTCCCTTTCTAAAAAAGAAAAGAAAACGATAAAGAAAGAAATAAAAACATACAAAAAGGACCCTGAGAAATGGGTGAGTATGCAAAATCGACATACGAGAGATGTGCAAGATTTATCAGACGAGATAATAGACCTTAAATTGAAGCTGGCAGCGGCTAATATCGAAAAACGAGCTTTAGCTGATAAGTTAGCTACTCTAGAGGCAGACTATACGAGCCTAAAAAAATCTATACCCAGCACTAAGCTACCTGCAGGCACAGTATATCAGGTGCAAATGGGATATTATCAATACTTGGATTTGATGTCTTTTAACGAGAAGTTAAAAATTATAAAAGCAGAGGAAATAGATGGTGCAAAGAGATATGTAATCGGACACTTCGAAGATGTAATGGATGCATTACAGTTTAGTAATGATATAAAGGTATTAGGTATAAAAGACGCTTTCGTTTCTCAATACGTCAATGGGGTAAGAAACATGGACTACGATGCTTTAAAAGCGATAGGAGCGAAATAATACTCTTGTAGATAAAAAACTACTAGGTCCCTTGTTGAAAAACAAGGGACCTTTTTTATTTGGGCTGTTTATATACCGGCACAGTGCTGCATGGCTCGCCAAACATCACCGTTTTAGCGGTGCGAACAAGTTTATTGGTAATTAACACATAGGCGTGATTACTAATGGCTCTATTGCCACAGCCTTTTATCACTACTCGTTTATCTAGATACTCTTCTGCATCTAAAGCTGCAAGTGCACGCTCTGCTATTAAATCGGGTAAACCTTCTGGTTTAGTAAAATACACCTCTTTGGTGTATGGCTCTAGGGCAGATGACAGTAACATATAAGCCCAAGTAGGAATAACGGCATCGCTACTACAAAACAAGGCCACGTTATGATTCGTGTACAAACTCCAATCGTGCTCTTTTACCCAAGCTCTAAAATCTTTTTCACGTAAAATAAGACCCTGAAACAATTGATTGAAAATATCAATGTGAGACTCTGTCCGCTCTGGGACTAAATCTTCCAAGTTCAGCGTTATTATTCCGCTTTGGGCTACCTTATTTATTATTTCACTCACCTACCGTACTTATTTTTATTGTGTTCGTTTTTCTATTTTCTATCACAGGCATAGCGGCAGTATTTATCACCACATCCCCTGCTTTCAAAAACTTTTTCTCCCGAAGTTCTGCTATTACATCGCTTATAGTCTCGTCTGTATTCGTCTTTTTGTCATAGTAGAAAGCTCTTACATTCCACACCAGACTTAGCTGCGTAATCAACTTTTTATTTGCCGTAAAGATAAACACATCACAGTGAGGTCTACCACTCGCTATTTTGAATGCCGTATAACCTGTTTGTGTCATAGAGATAATTGCTTTGGCACTTATGCCATCACTCATACTTACAGTTGCATAGCAAATTCTATCACTTACAAAGGAAGGCGAAGTAGGATCTGGTTTCTTTATTTTATTATATACATCCCAACCTAGCTCTGTGCTACCTAATATTTTTTCGACCGCTTGAACAGATTTTAAAGGATAATCACCCACAGAAGTCTCTGCACTTAGCATTACTGCATCCGCACCATCCATTACTGCATTTGCAACGTCATTAGCTTCTGCTCTAGTTGGAGTAGGCGAGGTAATCATGCTCTCCATCATTTGAGTTGCTATTATTACAGGTATAGATGCTTCTATGCATTTAGTCACTATTCGCTTTTGTATCATGGGCACTTGCTCCATAGGCATCTCTACTCCTAAATCTCCTCTAGCCACCATTATAGCATCTGTAGCAGCTATTATCTCGTCTATATTAGCAACAGCCTGTGGCTTTTCAACTTTGGCTACTATTTTGGCAGAGCAGTTGTTAGCGTTTAATATTTCTCTTAATTCTATTATATCTTTAGCATTTCGTACAAATGAAAGTGCTACCCAATCAAAATCGTTTTCCATGATAAACTCCAAATCCTTACGATCTTTGGGAGTAAGACTTGTCACAGACATATCGGAAGACGGGAGATTAAAACCTTTATTAGAACTTAAAAATCCACCATTAACTACTTTGGCCTCTACCGTGTGCTCATCTACTCTTTTGGTAAATTCTAACTCCAACTTGCCGTCATCTAGTAACACTCTCTCACCTACTTTCACGTCTCTTGCCAATGTACTGTACTTTACATATATCACATTCCCAGAACTAATAGTGGCCTGAGTAGTAAGGGTCATAACAGCACCCTCTTCTAGCAACATGCTATTGTTTTCTATCTCTCCTATACGCAACTTAGGTCCTTGCAAGTCTCCTAATATGGCCACGCTAGTGCCCATTTGTCTGTTTACTTCTCGTACATTTTCTATTACTTTTTTGTGGACGTCCAAAGTTCCATGTGAAAAATTAATTCTACACACATCTACTCCCGCTTCAAAAATCTTAGTAAGCATAGGTATATCTGAAGTGGCGGGGCCAAGAGTGGCTATTATCTTTGTTTTATTGTATTTAATGTGTGTCATTTATTGTAGCGAAGTGAAATTGAGTATTTGTTTTTGATTTGGTTCTTCAAGTGCAAAGCAAATCGATATATCTCTAAGTTTTGAGATTATTTGTATAATTTCAGGTTTAATTTTTTCCTCATTTATCGAACAAACTAAATAGTCTACTTGTTTATATTTAGGATAAAATACCTCTTTTGTGCCTTTATTTTTCACTAAAAAGCACTTTGCACCGTCATCTAAATGAGTAATTAGGTACGTCTCGTGTAAACTTTCTTTAGAATAAGTGGTCGCTTCTTGGTACAAATCTACTTCTATATCTGAGTGAATAGAGAGGTTGTAAGCTAGCCGTAACGGGCGACTAGACGACGCTATCCCGTAGATAATAGGGTAATCTAGGACTAATTCTTCTAAGGTAAATAGTGATGGCATAACAACTGATTTCTTGGCTGCAAACTTAATTGCAAATTAATTTTGTCTATTTTATCTAAAAAATTGTTCTTTGCACAACTTAATAAAACAAAAGTAATATGTCTGAAATAGCTGAAAAAGTAACATCAATAATCGTAGATAAGTTGGGTGTTGAAGAATCTGAGGTAACAACTGATGCAAGTTTCACTAATGATCTTGGTGCTGACTCTCTGGATACAGTAGAGTTAATCATGGAGTTTGAAAAAGAATTTAACATAGCCATCCCTGATGAGCAAGCTGAAAAAATAGCAACTGTAGGAGACGCCGTTTCTTATATCACAGAAAACGCTGGTTAATATCAAACCAACCGTATGCAACTCAAACGAGTAGTAGTTACCGGAATTGGAGCCCTTACACCTATTGGCAATACTGCCAAGGAGTATTGGGATGCTCTCGCTAATGGAGTGAGTGGTGCTGCACCTATAACTCATTTTAATGCTGAAAAGTTCAAAACACGATTTGCGTGCGAAGTGAAAAACTTCAATGTAAATGACCATTTGGACAGGAAAGAAGCCCGCAAGATGGACCCTTTTACTCAGTATGCGATGGTAGTAGCTCACGAAGCTGTAAACGATTCTGGCATTCTAGATACCGATTTTATACCAGAAGATATTGGTGTAATTTGGGCAAGCGGAATAGGTGGACTACACTCACTAGAGAAAGAAATAAGGGATTATACCACAGGAGATGGAACTCCTAGGTTTAATCCTTTTTTTATTCCTAAAATGATAGGCGATATAGCTCCGGGGTATATTTCCATTAGGTATGGGTTTAGAGGACCAAACTTTGGCACTGTCTCAGCTTGTGCATCTTCAAACAACGCTATCATTGACGCTTTTAACTATATCCGCTTAGGTATGGCTAAGGCTATAGTGACCGGAGGTTCTGAAGCCTGTGTTACTGAATCTGCCGTAGGTGGTTTCAATAGCATGAAAGCTCTTTCAGAGCGAAATGATTCACCTTCTACTGCATCTAGACCATTTGATGCAGACAGGGACGGTTTTGTGCTTGGCGAGGGTGCTGCTTCTTTAGTTTTAGAAGAATACGAGCAAGCCAAAGCACGTGGTGCTAAAATATATGGTGAAATCTTAGGTGGTGGAATGACTGCAGACGCACATCACATTACTGCTCCACATCCAGAAGGTCTTGGAGCAATTAATGTTATGAAACGAGCATTGAAAGACGCCAATCTAAAACCAGAAGACATAGACTACGTAAACGTACATGGTACATCTACACCGCTAGGCGACATAAGCGAAACTAAGGCCATAAGAGGAGTTTTCGAGGAGCATTCATACAACCTGAGCATTAGCTCTACTAAGTCCATGACAGGTCACCTATTGGGTGCTGCAGGAGCAGTAGAAGCAGTAGCTTGTCTAAGTGCTATTAATACTGGGATTATACCTCCCACTATTAATCATTTTACTGATGATGAACAGTTTGATCCAAGACTCAACTTTACCTTTAACAAAGCTCAAAAACGAGATGTCAAATATGCATTAAGTAACACCTTTGGTTTTGGAGGTCATAATGCTTCCGTAATAATGGGTAAATGTGAGTAGTACTGTGGTAAACGGTATCAAAAAAATATATTTCACACGCTTTTCTAAATATTCTCAATTCTACCAGAAACTGTATCCAATGCTTGGCTATTTTCCAGGTAAGCCAAAACTTTATGTGCAAGCTTTCATGCACAACTCACTTACAAGGAAATCTGAGGAGCTAGACTCAAAGCACAATAACGAGCGACTTGAATACCTTGGAGATGCAGTACTAGACTTAATTATAGCAGAACTTCTATTTAAAAAATTCCCTTTTCAAGGGGAAGGTTTTCTTACTGAAATGAGAAGTAAGTCCGTAAGCAGAAAAAAACTATCTGAAATAGCGTTTAATATGGGTTTGCACGAGCACCTCATGTTTGACAAGTCTATAAGTAAAAATAGAGCTGCTGTGCAAGGTATAGCTGGCAATGCACTTGAGGCTCTCATGGGTGCTATATACTTAGACAAAGGGTACAAATTTTCAAAACATTTCGTCACCAAAAAAATTGTAGGAATTCATCTAGATTTTGATGCACTCAAAGACAAAGTAGTCAACTTTAAAAGTATCTTAAATCAGTATGCACAGCAAGAGAAAAAAAAGCTGGAGTTTAGGGTTTTGAATGATGAAGAAGAAAAAAACATTAAGAACTACAGCATAGGTGTATATCTAGATGATATAGAAATAGCAAAGGCTAGAGCAAAATCTAAAAAAGAAGCCGAGCAACTAGCAAGTGAGAAAACCTGCGAAATCCTAGAAATCATTACAACCCAAAAGCCCTAAACTATCGGTAATCGCTCTTGAACCGCTTGTAGTCGTCTTGCCATTGATTCTAAACCTATTAATTCTAGCATTTCAAAAATAGGAGGACCACCAGCGTGTCCGCTTATCACCCAACTTAGTGGCTGCATTAGCATTCCCTTATTTATGCCGTTAGTCTCTGCATAGCTCGTTAGATAACTTTCCATAGCTTCTGCAGTGTCTTTATTCTCTGTCACTAGATCAGTGATATAGGCTGCTATGTGCTCAGCTGTTTCAGCGTTCCACTTTTTGCTCTCCACCTTCTCATCATACGTGCTTGGCAAGCCAAAAAAATAATCTCCTAATGGCAAAATTTCTGAGGCAAAATTCACTTTCTCCTTGAGTAGACCTAATACTTTAATAAGGTACTCCTCTCCCCTCACTTTATGCTTAGTATCCAGCTGATGGTCTACCATAGCTAGTAACTCTTCCCCACTTGCTTGCATCAGATATTGATGATTGAACCATTTTGCTTTATCTACATCAAATTTAGCCCCACTTTTAGATACACGTTCAAGACCAAATGCCTGTACTAGCTCCTCCATAGAAAACAACTCTTGGTTATCAGATGGATGCCAACCTAACAATGCTAGCATGTTTATTACGGCTTCTGGTATATATCCTGCTTCTCTGTACCCACTGCTTACTTCTCCTTCTGGAGATTTCCATTCTAACGGGAATACAGGGAAACCAAGTCTGTCTCCATCTCTTTTACTCAATTTTCCTTTGCCATCCGGCTTTAGCAGTAGAGGCAAGTGAGCAAACTCTGGCATAGTATCTTCCCATCCAAAGTATCTATAGAGCATAATATGGAGCGGTGCACTAGGCAGCCATTCTTCTCCACGTATTACGTGGGTAATCTCCATAAGATGATCATCCACTATGTTAGCTAGATGATACGTAGGAAGACCGTCTTCTTTTAATAAAACCTTGTCATCTAATTGGCTGCTATTAAAAACTATCCAGCCTCTTATTATATCGTGAAAGCGAATCTCCTCATTACGTGGAAGTTTTATTCTTACTATAAAGCTATCCCCATTATCGAGTCTTTCTTTTACCTCGTCCTCGCTTAGTGTTAGTGAGTTCTTCATGCTCATACGAGAAGTCGCATCATACTTAGCACTCATATTATTAGCCTCTAGCTTAGCTCTCATCTCATTAAGCTCATCTGGCGTATCAAAAGCATAGTATGCATACCCATCTTTTATCAACTGATTTGCATAACCAGCATACTTATCCATACGCTCACTTTGCTTATATGGCCCATAATCTCCTCCTTCTCGCACTCCTTCGTCTACCGTCATACCTAGCCATTTCAAACTTTCGTTGATATAGTCTTCCGCTCCTTCTACAAAACGTTTTTGATCCGTATCTTCTATCCTAAGCAAAAACTTACCATTGTGTTTTTTGGCAAATACATAGTTATATAATGCCGTTCTTACGCCTCCAATGTGCAATGGCCCAGTTGGGCTAGGGGCGAAACGTACTCGTACAGGTCTATTACTCATGCTGTGTTTATAAGGCTGCAAAAATAGTGGCATTTATGGTATCTGAAATGATCTTTTTAGGATGATATTCCCCATAAGGAGACAATGGCCAGATTAATAATACACCTGCAAACTACTTATAGTACTTTGTCTTTCAACACGTTGCGTTGTTTAATTGCTTATGGTACTTCTCTTGAAAAGGAATAGCTGAACTACCCCGCAGAATGATGAACAAATTAATAATCTCCTTCTTGTTTATTTTAATTGCCAAAGAGCGTTTGAAGATGGGAAAAATACTAAAACAGAATCCGCTGCTTCAGCATCTTATCCATAAAAAGACAATTCAGAAGAATCTGCTGTTTTAGATTTTAACTAACATTTTTTTAAGCCCGCTTTTGCTCGTTGCTCTATTGACTCCAGGTACTCTTTATTCTTTTCAAAACCCAAAGCCCTTTCATAAAATTTTCTAGCTAATACTGTATCTCCTTCCTTGAGATGATAGTCTGCTATATAGATACTCGCATAGGCTCCATAGTACTCTTCACTATCTAAGGCAAAAAGAGAACACGCTTCATACAGCTTTAAAGCCCTAGGCATTTCTCCCTGTTTTTGTGCTATTCTACCCCTTCTATAACAGAACTCTGCTTTTAGTTGAATTGTTGCCAGTTTCTTAGGATTCACCTCTTCGATAGCTTTTAAAGCTTCGCCTGTATAGCCCCCATCGTATAATAGTCTCGTCTTAAGTAGTATAGGGTGAGGTGTGGGTTTGTTTATAAAACCCATTGCGTGTTTGTCTTCCTCATTCATGGCAAATCCAGTGGTAGAAATCATCCCTTTATACTTTGCCGCCAAGCTTCTATTACCCTGTATGGTATAATACCAACTCATTTTTTGTAAGCAACTCTTTATATAGTTTCGACCCCTATAATTTGTATAGAAAGCCATTAATTCCGCTATAGCTTCGTTGTCTTGTTTATTCATTTTTGCAATACCTAGCAGATAGTATGCAAACCAAAACTTACAATACTCAACGCTCTTTGGCCGGGCATTAAGTGTTTGTATTGCTGTTTCATTTTTATTGAGCTTCGTAGCTATGTTACTCCTAAAAAAGTTGCTAGTTAGATTAGTCTTGTAATCATCTGTGCATTTTAGCGTCTCAGACCAAGCTGTGATAGGCTGCTTTGCAATATGTAGTAGCGAAAATGAATATAAGTAGGCCGCTTCTTTAGCAACCCCACCTAAAATCATGCTGTCCGATTGCTGTCGCGATAAACTCTTGAGCAGAGCTAAACCCTGCTTTAGATTTCCCTTCATACCTAACATCCGAATAACCCACGAATAGTTATCTGGGACTGTAGACAAATATACCTTTATGATACCTCTTGTCTTATTGTTAAATAAAAAGTCAGGAAATTTTTTATGGTTATCTTCTATGAGGGTATATGCTCTATTGATATCTCGAGCTGCACCATATAGTTCGTCAAACTTGGCTTTGAGAGTAGCGGAATAAAAGTAAATCTCTGATTGAACAAATTTCTTATACGGCGAGTCATCCGGTAATTTATCGAAGTGAAGCAACGCATTGTCTTGCACTTTTCGATATGCAGTATAATCTGCTTGCTCTTCTGACACAAAAGCTTTCAAAAATACGTTGAAATGCTGTAGATAGAGCACACAACTGTTTGTAGGATCTAAAGAGGCTTCATTCTCTAAAATAGATTTGGCACATTCTAATCTTAGCTCGTAATTTCTATGCTGAGCTGTTCGAAGATTTTCATTGAAAGTAAAGGTATTATCAGCAAGTGCTGATAAAGAAATGATAAAAAAGAATACTAAGAAAAATACCTTACAAAAACTATTTCTTTCGAACAGCTCTTCTTTTTGGTTTTTCTTCTTCTTCTTCCACATGGTCTTGTATTCCAGCCATACGAGCATCTATTTGAACTCGTCCGCAAGCTTCGCAAATTACGATTTTTTTGGATTGTCTGATGTCTGACTGTAACTGTGGTGGCACTTTAGCAAAACACCCACCGCAAGCAGCTCTTAGGATAGGAGCAACGGCTATACCGTTTCTAAAGTTTGCTCTTATTCTATCATATGCCTTGATAAGCTTCTCGTCTATACTCTCCTTCGACTTTTCACGCTCGGTAATAATAGCTGCTTCTTCTTTC
>JBDNFQ010000075.1:0-5971 GCA_041689715.1 Bacteroidia bacterium | reverse complement strand
AAGTTTGAACTAATTGCGGAATAGGAATAGGTAAAGTAATCTGTTATTTTTGTTATTAAGTACCCGATAAAATCAAGTCATAAAGCCCAAATAGGACTAATATACAAGAAATGACTCTGGGCCGGTTACATATACAAGTATTAGCAATAATTAAAGATGAAAAGAATAGAACCAAATAATACAAAAGAAATTGAAAAATTTGAAAATGATGAAATTAGATTTCCTAATATTGATTATTCATCAAATGGAGAATTAAACTTAAATAGAACTACTTTATTAGCTGCATATACTACTATTTCAAATAGGGTTGATAAAGAATATATTTCTGATTTAGAATGGGACCCAAATGGAGATATTGATTGGCAGAATAAAATTCTCAAGCATTTGTCAGATACAATTTATGAAATGATTGGAGAATTCGAATCAAAATCAAATGATTTCTTACTTGAAAAAATATTTATTTGGATACAGTTATGGGGTGGTAATTCTGGAAGAGGAATATTTATTCGAGGTGAACAATGGCCAAGAAACTTTAATGGTAGCACTTACTTGAAAGCTATAAACAAAATACAAATAGGTAAATATACAGAAGCTTTAGAAATCCTTAATACACTGTATGGAGTGTCAACTGCATTTTCAACAAAGCACATACATTTTTGGAGTAAAAAAGATGCCCCAATTTACGATAGTATTATAGCTGCAATAATTTTCGGAAGAAACCCGGCTCAAATACGAGCTGAAGAATATCTGATTTATATAGAATCTCTTAAAAAATTATCAAAAGAGTTAAAAAAAGAAGGAATCAATACATCTTCATCTTCTATAGAAAGAAATTTATTCAATTGGGCTAATTCAGAAAATGGACTCAATTGGAGAAAAATTAGATTGGAATAAACTGCACACAATATTGGTTTTAATCTTTAGACATATTATTCATCTCATCAATAATTCTTTTTGGGGAAGGCTACAGTCTCATCATTTATATTGTCATTATCAAGGGTTGAGTTCACTTCATTCATTTTCTATTCTTTATTTTAATTAATTCTAAAACCTATTAGCTGCTTAATAAAACAATAAATCTACTCCTTTTGAATACAGAGAGGATTAATGCGATAGAACATCCACTTGACATTCTTATGAAAAAAAGGTAAATTTGAAAACAGACATGGGATAACTTGTCCGCCTTGGGAGTATATGTGTCGGTCACATATACAAGTGTTAGGCGTCAGCAAGAAAAAAGTATAGAATCAAAATAAGAATACAATGAAAACAATATTAACTTTTCTAATTCTCACATTCGCTACATTAACATCATTTTCTCAAGTAGATTCCATTTCATCGAATGGAACTGCAAATGATTCTTTAAGTCAACTTATTTCCATACTTAATAAGCAAGGTTTAGACCATTTTAGATTTAAAGGTATCCCTATTGATAGCTCACTAAATCAATTTGTTACACAACTAAAAAAGCAAGGTTTTACAGTGTTAAAAACTACTGATGCAGACGCAATTCTTACTGGTAAATTTACTGGTGAAGAAGTACACGTTCTTGTGCAAGCAGGATCTAAAACTGTATATGGTGTAACAGTGATGTACAATGAGCAAACCTCCTGGAATTCAATTAAATCTCAATATTTAAATATGAAGTCTATGCTTACTAAGAAGTATGGAAATCCAGAGGAAACAATTGAAAAATTTGACTCTTCAGATTATGAAGATTTGGGATTGGAACTTTTGGCATTGAGTGAAGATAAATGCACATATATGACTCACTTTGCAACTGAGACAGGCAATGGTATGATTCGACTAAGTATTTCACCTGACGCAAGTCTTGTTCTTAATTATGTTGATAATCTTAATTACCTCTTTGTGTCTGGTGAAGCATATGATGATTTATGATAATAAAAAAAGCTAATCGAGTAGACCGCCACCGTATCAACCAATCGAGGCGTTGGATGCGTTCATCTAGCGACATAGGATTAGTCTTGTGGGTTAACTCCTTAAGCTTTGCTTTGAGCGTCTCCCACTTTTCCTTGCCTACTACTAGTTGATACTTACCTCGTTCTCCTTTCTTGTAACTGGATACAAATGCGTATCCGAGTATCTCAAATTGGAGAGTACTAAAGATTGAATCAATAAAGGCTCAATCGATACGCGTATTGATCTGCGTAGTTTACTTCTTTGGAGTACCTAAAAAAGTAGATGCAGCTTTTGACGAGGAACCTTCTTCTTCCAGTTTATGCTTGGAAGTACTTAGCAAAATTATATGAGATACTTCTTTTAGGAGTGACGCTATTTTTATACTTTTGAGGGATGCCTTAAATTAGCATTTAAACATTTTGATTAGCTTTTATAACCTTGTAAATCAATTAGATAATGAACATACAAGATCAAAACAATGAACTGTTAAGAGTTTTTAAAACGTACCCGGTTTTATATGAATGGATGATACAATTTCATCCATTTGAGTTGAGTACAATAGAAAAGTATTCTACCAGAGTAGATTGGGGGCTATTGTCTTCAAATAAATCCATTCCTTGGTCATTGGAATTTATTAAAAAGTATGATGAGAAATTTGACTGGGAGTACAGAATGTGGGCTAATCCTAATTTGCCATGGTCGGCTGAATTTATTTCTATGAATATAAAAGAGCATTATGGGAATGCTGAATTATGTAATAATAGAGGTGTGCCCTGGAGTATAGAGATTTTCGAATGTTTGCCAGAAAGGATGATAAACAAGAGCTGGCTAGCTTATAAAAACCCTGTAACTTGGACTTATGAGATGTTTGATTACCTAAACATGTGGGATCAAGACTTGTCTTCAATACGAACTGATTTCATGGACGCAAATTTCCTATTAGAACATAAGGATAAGCTAAATTGGGGTAAATTATGTTCAAACCCATACCTACCTTGGACAGAAGTTCTTCTTGAAGGTTTAAAGCCCACATTTAAGAAGATTGAAAAATCAAATGCGTTCCATTTCTATAGCACACCATATAGCTCCTTAAGTTCAAACCCTGCTCTCCCTTGGAGTTTGGACTTTATAAAGAATAATGTTAAAAAACCACTTAGGAGGTATGGTTTCAATTGGAAGGATATTAGCGTGAATAAAGGAATTCCTTGGCAAGAAGGGATATTAAAGGAGTTTCACCGTAAATTAGATTGGACAAAATTTTCAAGGAATAATGGAGCGTGTTTTACATCGGACGATCTCTATCAATATACTGATTATATTTCTTGGGGCCCGGGGGATGAATCATTTGCAAATGAGAGTATTTTCTTAAACACATCGGTTAAATGGACTGATAAGATTATAGATGATCATATAAATAAGGTAGACTGGTTTAGTGTATCCATAAACCCTACAATGCCTTGGTCAGAAACCTTTATAGATAAACACAAAGACAATCTTTCAATTCTAGGGTTAAAAGGTAATATCGGATTGCCATGGTCCTTAAATTTTATTTTGAAGTATGAACAGGAAATATTACAGGAAATGAAATATGTAGATTCTGAAAAGGCTGAAGTCATTTGGCAGAAAGTATTCGGTAACGTTATGAATAAAGAGATGATTGAAAGAATATTTGAGCTAACTCAAGACGATAAGAATTTTTAACATTACCCCGAGATACACAACCCCTCTCAGGAGCGATTGGCATAGTGTGTGCAGTATTTTCCCTATCACTTAAATGATAAAAGCCTAGAGTTGTCTCATAATGGGCAGCATAGTATATACAAGTAAGCATTTAAAGAGAGTCAGCTCAGAGAACTTTAGCAGGAATAGAAATTATAAATATCATCAGAAATAATCAATTTGCAAATCCAAAGAAAAGTTGGTTTGCTACATTTAAGTCATTGGCTGCTTAATAAAACAATAAATCTGCTACTTTTGAATACAGAGAGGATTAATGCAACAGAACCCTCTTTAGTCCCTTTGTAGAGCTTTCTATGAGGGTAAAAGAGGATCTGATTGTAAATGCACTTATTAACGACCAAGTTCAATAGAGTAGTGTAGCCAGAAGACCTAAACCGTATTAAAACGTGGCGGTATATTCTAAAAAAAAGAAAATTAAAAAAATAATATGAACGAAATTAACTGTCCCAATTGTAAAAAAGCATTTAAAGTTGACAAGGCTGGATTTGCTGATATAGTAAAGCAAGTTCGTGACCATCAATTTGAAGAAGAACTAAAGAATAGACTTTCCCTCGCAGAAAAGGAAAAGGAAAGTGCTGTTAAGCTTGCTGAAGCGAATATTAAAAATTCATTACAAGAAGAACTAGCTAAAAAAGATAAGGAATTAATAGCGTTAAAGGCTGAAAGCGGTAGCAAACTTGCTGAAAAATTAGCGGAAAAAGAATTGGAAATTTCTGAAATGAAATATAAAATTCAAAATTCAGAGACAGAAAAGAAACTAGAAGTATCTCAAGCAATCAAGGCAATAGAGAAAGAACGTGATAATCTCGCTAATGATTTAAAAGTTCGAGGTACTGAAACGCAATTACTTGAAAAATCGATTACGGAACAGTTTACAAATAAACTAGGAGCAAAAGATGAGACCATTAAAATGAAAGATGATGAAATTGCTCGTTTAAAAGATTATAAGCAGAAACTTTCAACAAAAATGGTAGGGGAAACTTTGGAGCAACATTGTGAAACTGAATTCAATAAACTGCGAGCAACTGCTTTTCAAAATGCTTATTTCGAGAAAGACAACGATTCAAGTGGCGGGAATAAAGGCGATTATATATATAAAGAAGTTGATGATGCAGGAAATGAAATCATTTCTATTATGTTCGAGATGAAAAATGAAAATGATGAAACTGCTACAAAAAAAAGAAATGAGGATTTCTTTACGAAACTGGATAAAGACCGAAAAGAAAAAAACTGTGAATATGCCGTTTTAGTTTCGCTTTTGGAATCGGAAAATGAGTTCTACAACACTGGAATAGTAGATGTCTCTTATAGGTTTGAGAAAATGTATGTAATAAGACCACAATTTTTCATACCCATTATTACACTTCTTCGCAATGCAGCAATGAATTCCTTGCAGTATAAAGCAGAACTAAATTTAATGAAAAATCAAAATATTGATATTACTAAGTTTGAAGAAAATGTTGATTCGTTTAAAAAAGGGTTCGCACACAATTATGATTTAGCTAGTCGAAAATTCACAACAGCTATTGACGAAATAGATAAGACCATTACTCATTTGAATAAAACCAAAGAGGCTTTATTATCCTCTGAAAATAATTTACGTTTGGCTAATAACAAAGCCGATGATTTGACTATTAAGAAGTTAACCTATGGAAACCCAACTATGAAATCAAAATTTGACGAATTAAAGAATAAACCTAAATAAAAAATACAGCAGAACATCTCCTTTATACTTAAACTAAAAAGAGAAATGTGAGGAGTATACAGGTATCGAATATGATTGTGATTGTATTTTAAAATTAAGACCATTTCATTTCTTGATTGCTTTTTTTTAGAAATACGAGCAGGCGAAAGATAGAAAAGCAAAGAAATGAAACTGTTTCCCAAATATCACAAAATCATCAGAGTGCCAGACACCATTTTCGCCAAGTTAGCAATTAAAACCCAAGCTATCAAGTTCTTTCATAGGTCAAAAAGGTAAATCTTCCATATCTTCCTCTACACTGATATAAAAACTGACCTGCCAACGAGTTCCCATTAACATATTAATAATAGTGTCTACTAGCCAATCAGCTTGTCTAACCAATGGACTATTAACTGAAAAACTTTCTAAGAGATTTTTATCCTTGGCATTGCTATACAAGCTAACTACTACAGCTCTAGATTCATTTGGTGCAAAATGCGGACATATTGAACCACGTAAAACGGGTTAAAGTGAGCCACTAAAAACGGGTCAAAGTGAGCCAGGTATTCCGGGTCAAAGTGAGCCACCCCTAAATCGATTCTATTTGAGAGTAAAAGCATAGTCTTT
>JBDNFQ010000074.1:0-16641 GCA_041689715.1 Bacteroidia bacterium | reverse complement strand
TAAAATCAATATTTTGATTATTCCAGTACTCATTCATTTTTACATATTCCGTAGCAGTTGATTTCAATTTTGAGCCACCACCACCATAAAAGTTTACTTCAAAGAAATAGAGCTTCCCATTCTTGTTTATTACAAAATCTATTCTTCTTGAAGATTTATCTACTTCTAAATCAATATTCCAAGCAGTTTTAATGGCTTTTGCATTAGCTTCTTTTAAATATGGCAAACGTAACTCTTCACAGACTTCTTTAATATAGGTTTCTACCGCTTTTTCCATTTGGTGGCCACCTCTATTTTTTCTGCCATTACTATCTAAACCAACTTCTACACCAGTAGCATAGTCCATTAAGTTTTTAACTTTTTTATCTTTAACTAAATCTGCCAAACCACAACCTACAAAAAACTCAGCAATATTTTCAGCTTCTTCTTTGTTTGGTGTTTTAATGGATAAGTCAAAATGATCGTATTCAAATGTTTTAATATCTGAAACGATATTTATTTTTTGCTCCTTTTTGTTCTTAAACCTTATAGCTAATAGAAGAGGAATTACGTTGACAACTTTTGGGTATTCAAGTATTAATTTTGTTAGTTCTTCTTTAATATTTTCTTTGCCGATTAAAACATTCAAAATGTTCAATTCAACTTCATAAGGTTTTATATTGTTATAAACTTTTTCCCATTTTACAAAGTAATCCCATTGTGTAATCCCTTTTAATTTTAGGGTGTCTGTAAAGTATTGGAATAGCTCGTCATCCGAATTTAGACTTAGAAAATTTGTAAGTTTCTTCATATTTTAATTAGAAATTAATAGTTCAGTTAATTGCCCTCTTTTACTTGGGTTTGCGTTTATACTTCTACGTGCATTTACACGCATAATATTAAAGTTTGCGAATAAATCATCAAAAAACTCATTATTAGGGTCTTTCCCTTTAACATCTGAATTACTTAAAATCCATTGATGATTTTGCTCGTTTAAAGTGTCGCAAAATTCTTTTAATCTTATTTGTTCTGCATCATTAAACTCATCTTTAGCATAAGAATTAAAACTTGAAGTTTCACTTAATGGTTTGTATGGAGGATCAAAATAGAAAAAAGTGTTTTCTCTCGTGTGTTGTAATGTTTCAGAATAATCTCCGTTCAAGATTTCTACTCTTTGTAAAATTTCTGAAACTGCTAATAAGTTTTCTGGATTGCAGATTAATGGTTTTTTGTAACTACCAATGGGTACGTTAAATTCATTTTTACGATTTACTCGAAAAAGTCCGTTAAAACAAGTTCTATTTAAAAAAATGAATAAAGCACTTTGTGTTGTTTGATCAGAATTTCGAGTATTAAACAGCGTTCTTTTGTCGTAATAGTATTCTTTTTTCTGTTCTTGATTGTCGGCAATATTGTAATATTCATTTTGCCACTCGGCAAGTGTAATTATGAGGTTCTCTACATCATTTTTTATGGTGTCATAACAATTTGTTAAGTCCGTATTTATGTCATTAATTATTGCTCTTTCCAAATTTGGAAATTGTTCAAGCATCCAAAATAAAACAGCTCCACTTCCAACAAAAGGTTCAATAAAAGTAAAATTTTCAGTTTGTATGTTGTTGGGGAGTTGCTCTTTGATTTGATCAATCAGTTGAGTTTTTCCACCAGCCCATTTTAAAAAAGGTTTTGCTCTCATAAATTATACTTTTAATTTTTTTAGTGCTTTTTTCATTCCTTTCACAGCAAAAGGTTCATTTTCTACTGTATTTAGTACTTTGTCACAAACCCAAAGTGTCAAAAAATCCTCTTGGGAAGAATTATAAAATTCAGCAAGTTTTATCACTTGGTTTCTGTTCAAGTTTCTTTCTCCTCTTTCAATTTTACTGATCATTGCAGTATCAATTTCAAGATAAGAAGCAACTTGTCTTAATAAAATACTTTTACTTTCTCTTATTTTCCTAAGTTCTTGTCCTAATGTTTTCATTGTCCTTTGAATGACTTGTCAAGTTTTGTCAAATATACAATTGTTTTTCTATTTTCAGAGAAGCGTTGGAAAAGTTTTACTCTTTTATTTTTTTGTGTGGGATTTTGTGTGTTGGAAAAAAATAAATGTGTAAAATGTGTGGTTGCATTTTTTAATTGGGCATAACATTAGTATAGACGCAACTCACCACAAAACATGCGTCCCCGCCTGCTGCGGCCAGGTATTTTCACTATCTACGCAACTTTGAATTAGTTCATTGATATAGTTAAAAAGCAGTATTAGGTGAGTGGGTAAGTTTATTCTCATATCGTGTTTCCAAAAATATGCTTTTCTTACAATAAATCCAAAGGACTTTTAATAGTCTTCCTCCTTCACTAGATCTCGGCGGACACGTTTTATTTATACTGCACTTTTTAGTCTTTGGGCTTTCGTACTATAGGGCACTCTGTATCCTCCAAAGGCTGTATGCTCGCCGAAGGGGAAAAGTTATATGATAGGAGCAGATGCTTGGCAAATTTTAAGATGTACTGATAAGGTCTAGAGGATACTAGTGTTGGCTGATTGCCCTGCTCTGAAATAATTTTCATATATGGAATTCATTTTTTCTGTGCCATCACTTATGCGGGTTACTTTATCCCATAGGGCGTTTGGCAGCAATGGTCTAAGTGGTTGTTCTAGCTTTGTGATATTACCAAATACTTTATTTATTTTCTTATCCCATACTTTGTGATAGGTGACCAAATCATCTGGATATACAACCTTGCGTGGTGTGCCTTCATCAATTCCTTGAAAGGGTTCTGAAATATTTAAATAGCCATAGTCATCTGTAAGTTGCTCGCCAGGTTGTATGTCTCTTATGGCTATCTCAAAATCATATGCTGTGGTAAGGCAGTTTGCCTTGAAACTATGATTGACAAATCGTCCATTGTCCCAACATAGAATAAAATTCCCTCTGTTATTTCTGAAGGAGTAGGTATCTAGTATGTTTTGGTAAATAGGCTCCATGGATTGCAATGCTGCGGGAGTAAATTCTCGATCAAACTTATCTAAGACCCAGGTGATAGTTCCTGCAGGTATAAATGCTGTTGCAACCACTCCATAGCCTACTGTTTCGCTAATGTGTTGAACTTCAGTTTTAGGGTGTATCATGTTTTTTAGACCAAGATTTTATTCAAACGAATGTACTATAAAAGCATTCTATTTCTAATGTCATTTTATGGGGTATTTCTAAAGAATTATATCATTATTTCGTTGGCAGCATTTAACGATAAATCGAATGTATACATTCCTTTCTCTTTCCGAAAAAAAGCACACTTTTGCCCCTATGCACAAAAAACTCATTGCAATCGCATTTTTAATTAGCATTTCTATAAGCACTATGGCCATTAACTACACCGTAAGTTTTGATAAAGTAAAGTCTCATTACGTTACTGTAGATATCACCTTTGATGCGTCAGGCAAGGATTTTGTAGCCTTTAAAGTACCTGTATGGACACCTGGAAGTTATAAAGTGCGTGAGTTTAGTAATGCATTTGAAAATGTGACAGCGGGTGATTTAGCCATAGAAAGAAAAGACAAAAACACGTGGCGTATAGCTACCAAAGGAGCAGGTGAGGTAAAATTGAGCTATGATGTATATGCATTTACCATAAGCGTACGCCAGAGCTATGCAGATGAAAATTATGCATTCTTACACGGCGTATCTTCTTTTGGCTACTTAGAAGGATATGAGAAAGAGCAAATAGTACTTACCATACAACCGTATGAAGGATGGAAGAACGTAGAAGTAGCACTGCCACAGACCAAAGCAGCTGGATGGGTATTCACTTGTGATAATTATGATCTACTAGCAGATTCACCTATAGCCTTAGGTAACTTTGATAAGACGAGCTATACCAGTGGTAAAGTACCACATACTGTAGTAATGATAGGAGAGGGTAACTATGACCTGGAGACTGTTAAAGAAGATTTCAAAAAAATAAGCGATAGCCAAATAGCGATGATGGGTGACCATCCGAGTGATAGGTATACGCACTTTGTGTACAATGTGGGCAGTGGTGGCGGCGGTCTAGAGCACCTCAATAGCCAGACAAGTATGATGAGGAGATGGAATTATTCTAATCCTGTTGCTTATCGTAGTTTTCTGGGTCTTATAGCACACGAGTACTTTCACCTGTGGAATGTAAAAAGAGTACGTCCTATTCAGCTAGGACCTTTCGATTATGATAAGGAAGTATATACAGATATGCTCTGGATAGCAGAGGGAATCACCAGTTACTATGATGATAAGACCCTACACCGAATGGGCCTGTTTAGCGATGAAGAGTATCTCGGGATTATAGCTAACCAAATAAATAGCCTGGAAAACAGTCCAGGGAAGGACATTATGAGCTTAGCACACAGTAGTATGCTGGCGTGGGTAAAAGCGTATCTGCCTACGGAAGAGAGTATGAATACTACGGTGAGTTACTATAATAAAGGTATGATAGCTGCAGCTCTGCTAGACTTAGAGATACGTGCCAATAGTGAAAAGAGCCTAGATGATGTGATGACGACATTATATAATGACTTTTACAAAAAACGGGGTAGAGGATTTACCCACGAGGAGTTTATAGCTGTATGCACAGATATGGCAGGTAAAGATATGAAGCCATTTTTTGATGATGTAATATTCAGTACTAAGCCGCTAGATTATCAGCGTATTTTTAGCGTATACGGACTCAGTATAGAGGATGAAAATGCAGACAAAACTGTAGCTTGGAGTGGAGTGGTGAGTAGTCACGGTAATGGTAAAACTACGATTAGTAATATATACAGCAACAGTCCTGCGGTAGATGCAGGGCTAAGTGTGAATGATGAGATAATAGCCATAAATGGATGGAGAGTAGAGAATAAAGTTGAAGATAAAGATGCTAATCATGGTGTGAATGAAGGAGTAGAAATAACCTATGCTAGAGATGGAAGAATATATACTACTAAGCTCACCTATGCTAAAAGTACTCAGGTGGCCTATAAGTTAACCAAAACAGACTCGGAAAACGAGCTGCAGAAGGCGTGGCTAAAGAAATAGTCTATATATTAAAACTGCTCAAACCACTGAAACTTATCGTGGAGAATGGTATCTTTTTCTTCTTTTAAATAGTTTAAAAAGGCCGTCTGTGCGGCACTAAATTTCTTATTTTTCAGCCATATAAGATGCCAATTTGTGATGACAGGTAGTCCATTCACTGGCATTATTTTTACATCCCCACTTTGCAAAGCATTTTTGAGCCCTATAAGGGGCATGATGCTATACCCTAGACCTGCCAATACTGCCTGTTTTACAGCTTCATTAGACGTAAGCTGCAGCTGCTTGCCTATACTTACCTTCTTCTCCTTGAGTACACTCTCCATAATTTGGCGAGTAGCGGAGCCTTTCTCTCTAAAAATAAAGGTGTGACTACTACCTAGTTCATTATTGAGTTTAGTAATTGTAGGCATATTCTTACCCCCTATTAGATGGAGCTTATTCGGCATGAGTTCTATTTTCTCAATTTGTAAGTTTTCTGGTAAGGTAGAAACCATAGCAAAATCAATCTCATTTTTTTCTAAGCTATCTACTACAGCTAATTTATTGGTTACGTCCATTTTTAGATCTACGCCAGGGTGGATCCTGAGAAAGTCAGAAAGTAAATAAGGCATGACATACTTAGCAGTGGATACCACAGATATTTTCAGTGTACCCCAGAGCTCGCCTTTGTGCTCTTTGGATTTGTTTTTGAGTTGCTGAGCCTCCTGCATAGTGGCACGGCATACGGCAGCTATTTCTAGGCCAAAGTCTGTGAGATGCAGTTTTCTGCCTATTACTTCATATAGAGGGTTATCAAAAAAATCCTGAAATTTTTTGAGCTGCACGCTAACTGCTGGTTGTGATATGTGCAGTATCTCTGCTGCTTTGGTGATGCTCTGAGTCTCAGACACGGTACTGAATATTCTAAGCTGCTGAAAAGTGTAATCCATAACTATTAGTTATGTCAAACATAAGATATATAAATGATAATAATCCAATCATTGCTCTGTTGTTTGCACCATCAAAAAAAGATACACAATGAAAAATATAAAAAACATCAGCCAGATAGCAGTAAATGAAGTAAAATCTGCAGAGCAAATAAAATTCATAGATGGTACTTTTAATACAGAGGATGCATCAGAGATTCTATTGGCAGTACTCAATGATAAGATTAACTTTCATTCTTCTTTACTATTTAGTAATATGGAGCGTTTTGGCGTAGATGCAAGTAATAGCAAGCTAAGAATCAAAGAACTAAGAGCGGACAAAGAGCGTGTGATAGCACTGATGAAAGAGGCTAAGGAGTCTGGAGCTTTAGTCAAAGTAGGAAGCACCATAAGTATTCAGCTAACCAGTAAATAGTAAGGCAGTATTCCTACTCTCAAGAACTACGTAAACAGCAGTATATTTTTACAGATATAAGAATTTATATTTTGGATATTCATTTACTGTTAGACAATCTAACCAATCCAGCACTTCTTTTCTTCTTTCTAGGCATCATAGCAGTAAGACTCAAGAGTGATTTAGAAATACCAGCTAATTCTTCCAAGTTTATTTCTCTGTACCTTTTGTTTTCTATTGGGTTCAAGGGAGGACAGGAACTGGCACATAGTCCCTTAGATTTGAATTTACTTTGGTCTTTGGTCTTTGGGATATTGCTTGCAGCGATTATACCCGTGTATACCTTTTTCATACTCAAAAAGCGATTTAATATATACAATGCCAGTGCAGTAGCAGCGGCTTATGGCTCAGTAAGTGCAGTGACTTTTGTTACTGCCATATCTTTTCTGGAGTTACAGAATATACCTTTTGATGGGCATATGGTGGCTGTAATGGCACTTATGGAAGCACCTAGTATAATAGTGGGAGTATTCCTGTTATCTGTTTGTAAAGAGGACAAGAGCAAGGTGAATTATGGAGGGATACTGAAGCACGCCTTTACGAATGGCAGCGTTTTACTTATTCTGGGCTGTTTGCTCATCGGTTTCGTGGCCAGCGAAAAGCAAGCTGCAGGTATCAAACCATTTACTACTGATATTTTTAAAGGATTTTTAGCTATATTTTTACTAGATATGGGTATATCTAGCGGTAAGAAGTTGCAGTCGTTTTTCAAAAAAGGGTGGTTCCCCTTTGCTTTTGCTATAGTAATACCAGCTATCAATGGTGTTTTGGTAGCCATCATGAGCCAATGGGTCACACCAGACGTGGGCAATAGATTCATCTATGCTATCTTAGCAGCGAGTGCTTCCTATATCGCAGTACCTGCGGCTATGCAGTTGGTCAATCCTAAGTCTAATCCTAGTCTTTACTTGCCTATGGCACTGGGGATTACCTTTCCTTTTAATATTACACTGGGTATGCCACTCTATATGGCTGTGATTATGGCAACGGGATGATAGTTTCCTTTCCTACTATTATACTAGTAACTTACTTAAGGGATGAGTTTGGAACTACTCACTTCTTATTAAGCACACAACTCTTGTAACCGTTGATTACCTTTTGATAACTATTTAGTACTCCATATCGACTATTCACTAGCATCTAAACTACATTTGCCGAAACCTATACGAACGTGTCAGTAATCAATTCTCAAAAAGCTTATTTAGTACTGCAAGACGGTACTGTTTTCGAAGGAAATGCCATCGGTAAAATCGGAACAACCACAGGTGAAATAGCCTTCAATACGGGCATGACGGGGTACCAAGAGGTATTCACCGATCCTTCTTACTTTGGACAGATAGTAGTCATGACTATGGATCACATAGGAAACTACGGTGCAGCGGATAAAGATGCTGAGTCAGCCTCTATCAAGATATCTGGTCTAGTATGTAAGAACTACTCACCTATGCATAGCCGTACTCTGGCAGATGGTAGCTTGAATGATTATTTTATCGAAAATGGTTTTACAGGAATAAGCGATGTAGATACCCGTGAGATAGTGAAGCACATACGTGATGCAGGTGCTATGAATGCCATCATAAGTTCGGAAATACTAGATGTAGAGGAACTAAAGAAAAGAGTAAAGGAAGTGCCAAGTATGGAAGGTCTGGAGCTAAGTTCTAAAGTATGGAGTAAAGAATCGTATGAGGTGAATGAAACGGGGACTAAGAAAGTAGCATTACTAGATTTAGGTTCTAAGAAAAATATTATCGATTGCCTCACGGAAAGAGGTTGTCACGTGAAAGTATTTCCAGGAGATACGAGCTATGCAGATATGAAAGCGTGGAATCCAGATGGTTTTATGATAAGTAATGGGCCAGGTGACCCTGCTGCTATGCCGTACGCAGTAAAAACAATACAAGAAATACTAGAGGCCAATGATAAAATGTTTGGCATTTGCTTAGGTAGCCAGATACTAGCTCAAGCGGTAGGTATGAAAACATTTAAGCTTCAGAAAGGGCACAGAGGTCAAAACCATCCTGTACAAAATCTACTGACAGGTAAAAGTGAAATGACTTCTCAAAATCACGGTTTTGCTATAAACCCAGAGAGCAATACTGGTAATGCTGAGATAACGCACATTAACCTAAATGATAATACAGTAGAAGGTATCAGAGTAAAAGGTAAGAATGCTTTTGCGGTGCAGTATCACCCAGAGGCTAGCCCAGGGCCACACGATAGTCGTTATCTGTTTGATGACTTTGTGGCCATGATGGGGTGATTTTAGTAAGATTAATTTTCTCGGTTTCGAGATTATCTTTTATTGCACAACTTAAATAAAGAGATTAGTATTGTAGCTTATTGTAAAAAGTACTTTAAGTAGGTAATTGTTTTTTAAAAACTAGAATTCAAATTCATTAAATAGAACAAAAAATCATGAGCGAAATATCACACATACACGCAAGGCAAATCTTAGACAGTAGAGGTAATCCTACCATAGAGGTAGATGTATTCACTGAAGGCGGGGCTTTTGGTAGAGCTGCAGTACCTAGCGGTGCTAGTACCGGTGTACACGAAGCAGTAGAGCTGAGAGACGGAGATATGGATAATTACCTGGGTAAAAGCGTAATGAAAGCAGTTACCAATGTGAATACGGATATATACGATGAGATAGTAGGTGAGGACGTTTTTGAGCAGGTGCATATAGATCACAAGATGATCCTTATGGACGGCACGGAGAATAAAAGTAATTTAGGTGCCAATGCTATGCTAGCAGTAAGTCTTGCTTGTGCTCATGCAGCAGCAGAAGAAAGCGGTCAGCCACTATACAGATACCTTGGAGGGGTGAATGCGAATGTATTACCCATCCCAATGATGAATATTATCAATGGCGGAAGTCACGCAGATAATTCTATCGATTTTCAGGAGTTTATGATTATGCCTACAGGAGCAGATACCTTTTCTGAAGCATTGAAAATGGGAGTGGAAACATTTCATCATCTCAAGAAGGTACTAAGCAAAAAAGGATATAGCACAAACGTAGGAGACGAAGGAGGATTTGCACCCAATATTAAGTCTAACGAAGAAGCAATAGAAACAGTATTAGAAGCAATAGAAGCTGCAGGTTTCAAACCAGGTGAAGACATACACATCGCTATGGATGCTGCTACTTCTGAGTTTTATGATAAGAAAACAGGGCTATATACTTTTAGCAAGTCAGACGGAAGAAAACTGACTAGCGAAGAAATGGCACAGTACTGGGCAGACTGGAGTGCTAAGTACCCAATACTAAGTATAGAAGACGGACTAGACGAGGATGACTGGACAGGATGGAAATCGCTTACAGATAAAATAGGGGATAAAGTACAGCTGGTAGGAGACGATTTATTCGTGACTAATGTAAAAAGACTACAAAGAGGAATAGATGAAGGAATAGCAAACTCTATATTAGTAAAAGTAAACCAAATAGGTACACTTACTGAGACGATAGATGCTATAAACTTAGCAACTCAAAATAGCTATACCAACATCATCTCTCACAGAAGTGGTGAGACGGAGGATAGCACTATTGCAGACCTTGCAGTAGCTATGAATAGCGGATTGATAAAAACAGGTTCGGCATCACGAAGCGATAGAATGGCGAAGTACAATCAGCTACTCAGAATAGAAGAAGAACTAGGCCACACTGCAAAATATCTAGGTAGAAGTTTCAAGTTTCTGTAAAAAGAAGCCATCTAGGTCTTGAGACACGCAATTTTTCACTAGCTTGCGTGTATAACCAAGGCAAATGGTAATTAGATTATTCTTTTTTCTCTTTTCGCTAGTATTAGTGTACACTTCAGTATATGCTCAAACGGCGTCTATAAAAGCAGATAATGAAGTATGCATAAATGAGGTGATTGGTTTCGAAGCTATTTTTGCCGGCACTGCATCTAGCTATCTCTGGGACTTTGGAGATAATACTACCTCTACTCAAAAGAACCCTTCTCATACCTATTCTTCATTTGGAGCTAAAACGGTAAGTCTTACTGTGAATTTTACGGCAGGAGGTACTGCTATTGCCACTAAGATTGTACAAGTGCACGATTTGCCTATTGCAGATTTCAGTATGGCTAACTCAAATTTCTGTTTCTTTAATCAAGATGTGTGTATCAAGGATAATAGTAAAATGGGTGCTACTACCTCTGGATATAGCTCAAGGCTTATTCTTTGGGGAGATGGACAATCTGAGAGCAACACTTCTCCCAGCATAGGCGATAATATGTGTTATACTAACTACCCAAATGCCGGCGGAACATCTTATAACATAGTAGTAGAAGTGGTAAATAATAAAGGATGCGAAGCCAAGTGGCAGAGGCTTATTAATATTTTGCCAGACTATAAACCTTCTTTTTTTTATCAACTAAAAGGTGCAACATGTGATGATCAGGAAGCTTGTTTTATTAATGATTCATCTTCGCAGAGAGCAGATATACAAACAGTAGAATGGGATTTTGGCGATGGTACTACAGGCTCAGGATGGACTAATGTGTGCCATAAGTATACTACGTCTGGTGCTTATATAGTTAAACTAAAGATTACTCTAGCAAATGGATGCGTGGGGGAATATGTGAGGACCATTCAAATTAGGATATATGATTTTGAAGCTAAAGTATTAAAACCTGATTCGGTAATTTGCTTTCCGGAGACTTTTGGTCTTGTCGCCGTAGCGTCCATAGCAGGAGCCTCTTATGCCTGGGAATTATATGATGCTGACACCTCATTAATTGAAATTGCGGGGTACAATATCGCTCAAAGTATTGGTGTTCCTAGTCCTGGCGACTACTTAGTCAGGCTCAAAGTAACTATAGGTCTATGTACTAAGTACTCAAGGTATGTAAATTTGAAATCTCAGGGTGTTTTAGCTGCATTTAGAATATTGAATAGAAACCAATGCAGCCCAAGAGATACAATGTACTTTATCGATCTTTCTAAAAGTCATCCAGACGCTGTAGTCACTTACGCTTGGGATTTTGACGATATAAATGCTGCCAATTGCATTGGCTGGCCACTTAATTGTAATAGAGATACAAGTCAACATACCAGACATTTTTATTCTGACACGGGGTGTTACAATCCAAAACTCATAGCCACAGATATAACCACTGGATGTAAGAGTGAAAAAGAAAACCCTGCGAGTATCTGGACTCCGAGTGATGCCCTATTTTCAAATAACATAGCACGACCGTGTATAGGGGAAAGGCAAGAATATGGGGTGGAGTTTTTTGATAATATATGTAAAAATGTGCAAGTCACAGGTAGCTCTATAGAAGTGTGTATTGATAGTGCTAGCAAGCCTCATCTCTGGGAAGGGTATACGATAGGGCAACGCTTTTTTTATCGTGGAGTTGCCGATAAGGATGGATGGGTTACAGTTGGATTTGCAGTGAAAATGGGTTCTCGTAAGTACTATATATCCATGGATACGAATAGTGTGCAAATAGACAGTAGTAGAGAATGTATAGATACAATATGGTATCATAGGTGGTTTAAGCTTAATCCTGAGCCTGAGATGGATTTCAATAGATTTCGAGATACCTTCTGCTTACCCATCACTACCACACTTAGCTATTATGGCACAGAGGCTGGTCGATTAACAAAGATGACCTATGCTTGGAATGTAGGTGACTCACTCAACGTACAGTATATAATGGGAGATTCGATTATCGATATATCGCACACCTACACCGAAGAAGGTCGAAAAAATGCTTTTATCGTGCTAGAAGATAGTTTTGGGTGTTATAATACTATCAATTTTACAGATATTTTGGGTTATGAGAATTTGTTTACCTCCGATACTATTATATGCTTAGGGCAAACTGTAGATTTTACGGATTATGTTAGATATTACGGGGATATTAATCCGTATTGGCGAGACGCCACTGGACTAGAAAAGATAAGCTGGGATTTTGACGATGGTAATGGATTTAGTAAAAGTGGTCCTACACCTACTTATACCTATACCGCCAAAGGAAGATATAATGTACGTATGGCTATAAATGATGAGGATGGATGTGTGGATACGGCTTATGCAAGCGTATTGGTAGGAGGTATAAATGCTGCTATTATAGATAACAGTGAAACGTATCTATGTGATCAGATTATTCAGTTTTTTGATTCATCCTATTTTGACTTTATCCCTACCACAGATTTTATAACTGACTACTATTGGGATTTTGGAGATAATACAAGAGAGAGCCTTCTTAAAAATCCGTATCACTATTACAATAGGAATGGTGAGTTTCTATTAACTCTTGTAGTAAAAACAGATGCTGGCTGCTTAGATACACTTGAAATACCCATTTATCTTACGGGTCCAGAGCCTTATTTTGACATCATTTCAGATACCATAGGATGTGTTCCATTTACTGCTGTCTTTAAGAGTAAGAGTGAAAACGTGTCATATTTTATGTGGAGATTTGGAGATCTTGATAACTCTATAACCTCAGCAGGTAGTGATTCTACAATATCATTTACCTATACCGAGCCTGGCACTTATTTTATCTCATTAGAGGGGAATGATAGCTTTTATAATAGGGCTACAAATAATTCTTACTCTTGCTCTTCTATCTTCCCAGACAGTGCCAATACTGCCTCGCGTAAAATTATTGTACTTCCTATTCCAGAAGTACGTTTCGATTTTGATGAACCGGTTTGTGTTGGGCAACCAGTAGTTTTCAGAAACCAAAGTGATACTATCTACAAAGAACTAAACTGGCATATCGAGAATTTTGACACGACCACTGCAGGTGACCTTAGGTATACTTTTACGCAGGCAGGGAGATATGCTATAGATTTTACACCTAGCTATAATCCCATAATGCCTTACCAGAGAGCTTGTTTTGATTCATTTGATAATAGCATCAGCGTGTCAGAAGTAGTAGCTGGATTTACTTTTGTGGTAAGAGGGTTATGTAGCGAGTTTGTGTTTACTGATAGTTCTAAAAATGCGATTAGTTATTTCTGGGATTTTAACCATCCTACAAGCTATAATAGAAATACATCTACACTTCAAAATCCTTCTCACACTTATGGAAAAGATAAAGGAGAGTATACAGTGCAGCAGATTGTAAGATCTGCAGAAGGATGTATAGATACCTTTTTGCAAGACATAGAGGTAGAGTACATCACAGACTTGAAGGTCTATAATGTTTTCACTCCCAATAATGATGGTCCTAATGAAGTTTTTGGTATGGATATAGAAAACTATGATTTATACAATCTTAAGATTTTTAATAGGTACGGTGAATTAATGTTTCAGTCTTATACCCCTAGTTTTGCTTGGAATGGTAAACAAGATAATGTAGGAAATGACTTGCCTGAGAGCACGTATTTTTATGTTTTTAGGTATCGGTATAATTGCGATGGACAGATAAGAGAAGTCGAAGGTTTAGTAGATTTAATAAGGTAGTAATAGAATATAGTACACTACGTCACAAATGTTTAAAAAAGGATGCATATGAAGGAGTCTCCAGAGTTTATTTTTGGACGTTATAAGCCATGGGACTTTTAGGCAAAAAATCTACTAAGAAAAAGAAAGAAGAAGGAGTAAAGAAAGAGAGGGATAATACGCTGATAAAAAAGGTGTTAGGTGCTCTTTTGATGCTGTTTTCTATTTTTGTTTTTATAGCATCTATAAGTTATTTGTTCTCTTGGAGAGCAGATCACAGTATACTGAATACAGGCATGTCTGACTTTGTTTTCAAGTTTCAAGACAACTTACCCCAGAATTTAATGGGGAAATTAGGAGCATTACTTGCTCATTTTTTTATATATGATGGTTTTGGTATTGGTTCATTTTTACTTTATCCTATCTTTTTCATAATTGGGTATAATTTATATTTTAATAGTGTATTCCGCATAAAACCAAAGACAGTAAGCAAGCTTTTGGTATCTGCTATCTGGGTTTCATTGGTATGTGCATTATTGCTTAGTAATAGCTTACCTATATTCAGCGGATTGCTGGGTTATGGAGTATTTCTGTTTTCTAAATCTCTTATTGGTACTATAGGTATGGTATTAGTGCTTGGTTTGGTTACCGTGTTCTTTTTATATGTTGCGTTTAGCATTGATGTCTTAGAAAGTTTACGAAATAAAAATTTACTTAATCTTAATAAGAGAACGTCTACAAATGCGTCTTTAGATAATGCTACTATTTTTGATGAAGACGAATCTCTATTTGCCAAAGATAATATAGGGGTGGAAAACTTAACAGAAGGTCCTAATGAAGAATCAATTAGTAATTTAAGTTTTACGGTAGAAAGAACAAATAGCGACACTGAATCGGAAGAGGAAATCTCAGAACCTACCTTAGTTAACATAGAAGACGACGACGAAGAAGACGAAGATGGCTTGACACTAGAAATAGAGAAAGTAGTAGCTGAGGAAAAAGTAGATGCTTCGATACAAAGAGAGCATTACGGTATTGATGAGCCTTACGACCCTCGTTTAGATTTAAGAGATTATCAGTTTCCTGAGGTTGATTTCTTGAAACAATATGGAGAAGGAGAAAAGACAGAAGTAACCAAGGAGGATTTAGAGAAGAGTAAGAACATGATTGTTGAGACTCTGAATAACTATAAAATAGGGATAGCTCAAATTAAAGCTACCATTGGTCCTACCGTAACACTCTTTGAGATAGTGCCAGAAAAAGGGGTAAGGATTTCAAAAATAAAGAACCTAGAAGACGATATTGCTCTAAGTCTCGCTGCTTTAGGCATTAGAATAATAGCACCAATACCCGGTAAAGGAACCATAGGTATAGAGGTGCCCAATAAGAAACCAGAGATAGTGAGTATGTACTCTGTGATAAACAGTGCGAAGTACAGAAACTCTAAAGCCGCATTGCCGGTGTGCTTAGGCAAGACTATATCTAACGAAGTGTTCGTAGCAGACTTAGCAAAAATGCCTCACTTGCTTATGGCGGGTGCTACGGGTCAGGGTAAATCTGTAGGTCTTAATGCTATCATAGTATCTCTTCTCTACAGGAAACACCCTGCAGAACTTAAGTTTGTGATGATAGATCCAAAGAAGGTAGAGCTTACTTTGTTTCAAACAATAGAGAGACACTATCTGGCTAAACTACCTGGTGATGGAGATGCAATAATCACAGATAACAAACAAGTGATTACGACACTAAACTCACTATGTGTAGAGATGGACGAACGATACAACCTTCTGCAGGCCGCATTAGTGAGGAATATAAAGGAGTACAATGAAAAGTTTAAACAACGTAAACTAAACCCGGAAGAAGGACATAGATATTTGCCATACATAGTAGTGATAATAGATGAGGTGGCAGATCTTATCATGACTGCAGGCAAGGAGGTAGAGCATCCTATCGGAAGGCTCGCACAATTAGCACGTGCTATTGGGATACACTTGATACTGGCTACACAACGTCCATCTGTCAATATAATTACAGGTACTATTAAGGCTAATTTTCCTGCACGTATAGCATTTAGAGTGAGTAGTAAGATAGATAGTAGAACTATATTAGATGGTAATGGGGCAGACCAATTGATAGGTAAAGGTGACTTGCTATACTCTACGGGAAGTGAGATGGTGCGTTTGCAATGTCCATTTGTAGATACACCAGAAGTAGACACTATCACAGCCTTTATTGGCAACCAAAGAGGTTATCCAGATGCTTATATTCTCCCAGAAGTAAGGGAAGAAAGTGATTCTGAAGCCTCAGATTTTGATCCAAATGATAGGGATGCTCTCTTTGAAGATGCTGCTAGAATAATAGTACAGCATCAGTCAGGCAGCACGAGTTTAATCCAAAGAAAACTAAAAGTTGGTTATAATAGAGCAGGTCGCTTGATAGATCAGTTAGAAGCATCTAATATTGTAGGCCCTTTTGAGGGAAGTAAAGCGAGAAGAGTTTTATTGCCAGACGAATATGCTTTGGAACAGTTCTTGAATAACTTGCATTAGAAAATTAGAACAACATGAAAAAAATATTTATACTCCTGTCTATTTTAAGCTTGGTGATTGCTAACCCTTTTAATTCTGTTTCAGAAACTAAGGATAACAAAAGCAGCGAAATTTTGGATAAGCTGAGTAAGACTTATAAAACCTATAAGTCAGTGAAGGCTTCTTTTACAGTAACTATCTTCAATAAGAAGTCTAGTACTAAAGTAAAGCAAACTGGCCAGCTGTATCAAAAAGGAAAGAAATTTAGAGTCAATATGTCTGGTCAAGAGAT